>DATLTG010000099.1:0-2231 GCA_035533735.1 Bacteroidia bacterium | reverse complement strand
TAATGAAAGTGGAAAAAGCAGGTGGAAAATTATTACTGAATCTGCCATCGAAGTCGGTCCTTCCCTCTTCTTTTCATTAGTTCTAATTTCAGTTTCTTTTTTACCTATTTTCACTTTACAAAATCAAGAAGGACGTTTATTTCAGCCCTTAGCATTTACAAAAACATACTCAATGGCTGCTGCTGCATTTCTTTCTATCACGCTTGTTCCTGTTTTAATGGGATTATTAATTCGAGGAAAAATTCCGAAAGAAGAAAAAAATCCGATCAATCGTTTTATGATAGCTGTTTATAATCCTGTTTTAAATTTTGTATTACGATTTAAAAAATCAGTTTTGCTCACAGCTATTTTATTGCTTGCCGTAAGTATTTTTCCTTACCACAAATTGGGTTCTGAATTTATGCCTTCACTTTGGGAAGGCGATTTGTTGTATATGCCTTCCAGTTTTCCTGGAATTTCGATTACAAAGGCAAAAGAAGTTTTACAGCAAACCGATAAAATATTATACACATTTCCTGAAGTACAAACCGTTTTTGGTAAAATGGGAAGAGCCGAAACATCAACAGATCCTGCTCCTTTAGATATGATGGAAACAACCATCACACTTAAACCACAAAGTGAATGGCCAAAAGGAATGACTCCTAAAAAATTAATCCAGCAAATGGATAAAGCATTGCAAATTCCCGGACTAACAAATGTGTGGACAATGCCTATTATCAACAGAATTGAAATGCTCACCACCGGAATAAAAACCCCTGTTGGAATTAAAATTGCCGGACCAGATTTGCATGTATTAGATAGTCTGGGAAGACGCATAGAAACTATTATGAAACAAGTTCATGGAACGGCATCCGCTTTTAGCCAAAGAATATTTGGCGGAAATTACGTTGATTTCACTATCAACAGAGAAGCAGCAGCGCGCTACGATTTATCGGTAGCTGATGTAGAAGATGTTGTTCAAGTTTCTATTGGCGAAAAAAATATTTCAGAAATGCTAATTGGTTTGCAGCGTTATCCAATTTCAATCAGTTATCCAAGAGAATTAAAAGATGATTTAGAAAGTTTAAAAAGAGTTTTAGTTACCTCGCCAACAGGTGCACAAATTCCGCTCGGACAATTAGGAACATTTGCAATCAACAAAGCACCGATGTTGATACTTAGCGAAAACAGTCGCCCGAATGTTTGGATTTATGTAGATGTTAAAGGAACAGATATTGGAACGTATGTAAAAAACGCACAACAAAAAGTTGCTGAAAATTTTCAACTTCCTGCTGGTTATACACTTTCTTGGAGCGGACAATTTGAATCGATGCAACGCGCAAATAATCGCTTAAAGTGGATAATTCCGCTTACATTATTTTTGATTTTAATTATTCTGTATTTGAACACAAATTCACTTACCAAAGTGGCTATTATTTTTCTAGCAGTACCTTTTTCATTAATAGGTGCATTTTGGTTTTTATATTTTCTTCATTACAATTTAAGTATTGCTGTATGGGTTGGTATTATTGCTTTAGCAGGATTAGATGCGGAAACGGGAGTCATTATGTTATTGTATTTAGATATTGCCTACAACGACATGAAAAGCAAAGGTAAAATGCTTCATCAAACACATTTAAAAGAAGCAATTCACAATGGAGCAGTGAAAAGAATTCGCCCAAAAATAATGACAGCAACAGCTATTATTTTCGGATTATTACCTATTCTTTGGAGTTCCGGATCTGGCGCAGATGTTATGAAACATATTGCTGCGCCAATGATAGGTGGCGTTATAACAAGCGTATTACTTGAGTTACTTATTTATCCTATCATTTATTATTTGTGGAAAAGTAAAGAATTAAAAAGACAATAATTCACTATGTTTTGAAATGGAACATAAATAATTTAATGGAACAAACGAATCAAGCGCGACTTTTGTTTAATGCAGATGGAGTTGAAAATTTTCTTTTTACTTAAAAATTCATCTGTGTTCCACAAGATTTGCATTCATCCTTAGATACAAAAATTCTTCGCATATTAAAACGAATAGCTGTATCTTTCAGAACTGAAAAATTTCAATTAGCTCAACATATAATGGACAAACTGGAAAATGATGCACAAGAAATGAATTCGACTTTACACGAAGTTTTAAACGACAAAATGATTCCCGAAAAATATATTTAAACCTTTTTTACTGCTAAATTTGATACTGAAGTTGTTTAAAGTCCCATTTTAGGGGAATTTATTAAAAA
>DATLTG010000098.1:0-10245 GCA_035533735.1 Bacteroidia bacterium | reverse complement strand
TTGTAGAAGCTAACAATCTTAAAAAATCTTATGGTGAAAAAGTTATTTTCAGCAAGATTGATTACATGATTGAAAGGCAAGAAAAAATTGCTTTTGTTGGTAGAAATGGTGAAGGAAAATCAACGATGATGAAACTGATTGCCGGCATTGAAAAATACGATGGAACTTTAACAACTGGTCATAATGTGGACATTGGTTATTACGCGCAAAATCAAGCAGAAGAGATGGATCCGAATAAAACGGTTTTCCAAACGATTGATGATATTGCTGTTGGAGAAATTCGTAAAAATGTGCGCAGTTTGTTGGGCTCGTTTCTTTTTGGTGGCGATGATGTAGATAAAAAAGTAAAAGTACTTTCTGGTGGAGAAAAAGCGCGTTTGGCGATGTGTAAATTATTATTGCATCCATATAATTTATTGCTGTTAGATGAGCCAACCAATCACTTGGATATGCGTTCGAAAGACGTGTTGAAAAACGCTTTGTTAAAATACGATGGAACGATGATTGTGGTTTCTCATGATCGTGATTTTTTACAAGGATTGACCAATAAAGTTTTTGAATTTAAAAATGGTTCTATAAAACCACATATTGGAGATGTGAACGAATATTTGAACAATCGTAAAATAGTTGCTTTGTCAGAGTTGGAAAAGAAAGAAAAAGTAAGTGTTCAGCCAAACAATTCTATTCCTAAAAATGATTCGTCAAATGCAGATAGAGAGCTGAAAAAGCAAAAAGAGAATGAGTTAAAACAACTGCAAAATAAAATTTCAAAATCTGAAAGTGAAATTTCAAAACTTGAAATAGAAATTAAAAATTTTGATGATAAATTGCTCGATCCTGAGCAATACAATGCGATTATGAAAGATGCGGATGCTTTCGCGAAATACGAAGCGTTGAAAAAAACACTTGAAGCAGAAATGAAAAAGTGGGAAGATTTACAAGAGCAAATCGAAAAAATTAGCACTTAACTTTTTTGTATTTCCAGCAACTTTCTATATGATCATTTACCATTCCGGTAGCTTGCATGTGCGCATAACAAATAGTAGTTCCGAAAAATTTGAAGCCTCTTTTTTTCATGTCTTTGCTGATTTTGTCGGAAATTTCAGAACGAGGTTGAATGTCTTTTAGTGTTTTTATTTTATTGACAATCGGTTTTTTATTAGGCAAAAATCCCCACATATAATTACTGAAACTATCAAATTCTTTTTGAATTTCGATAAACAATTTAGCATTAGAAACAGCGGCTCTAATTTTTAATTGATTGCGAATTATTCCTTCGTCTTGCATTAATGAAAGTATTTTTTTCTCATCAAACTTGGCTACTTTTTTTACATCAAAATCGGCAAAAGCTTTTTTATAATTATCGCGTCTTCGTAAAATAGTGAGCCAGCTCAAACCTGCTTGAGCACCTTCTAAAATCAAAAATTCAAATAATTTTTTATCATCATAAACAGGTACTCCCCATTCATTATCGTGATAATCCACATAAATTTTTTCTTTTAAACACCAGTCGCAACGTTTTTTTTCTTTCATAGAAGTTTCAAATATAATTTAGTCAACTAATTTATCTTCTTCATATTTTTTATGATTCAAATCAATGGCAGTTAAAACCGCGATAAATCCCCAAAAAGGAATGGAAGCTTTGTCGGTATCTAAAAAATCATTTAAAGCACCGTGAACAAAATAGGTAACTAAACCTAACATCGCTACCAAAGCCAAAAGCCGCATTTCTTTATCTTTTAACGTATAAAATAAGCGAAATCCAGTTGAAAGTGTAGTTAAAACAATGGCTACAAACGTAAGAAAACCAAGCACACCTGATTCACAAAGTGGACCTAAATATTCGCTGTGCGAATTTCCGCGATCTCCATTATCTGTACTGATAATAGTACGTTCACTGGCTAATTGAAATGGAGCATATTGAAAACTATAAGTTCCAGGACCCCAACCTACTATTGGTTTTTCTTCGAACATACGAATGGCGCAACTCCAGCGATTAAGGCGTTCTAAATTAGATGCATCTGTTGAAATATTGGAGATGGATTCTAAATGTTGTGAAAAATCACGTGAAGAATCTTGGTGATTTTGTTCCAATTTCATTTCAATTTGTGTTGCGAAAATAATTCCACCTAAAGTTAAAAATCCAAGTAAAATAAGAATGGTTCGAAATTTTATTTTCAGCAATAGAATTAAATAAACTATTAGTGCAACGGTTAAACTAACCCAAGCAGCGCGTGTATAAGAAAATACAATGGCAATAAAAAAAAGGGATAACACTCCGAACGTGGCAATTCGTATAGGTTTTGTGTATTTTTTATTAAAAACAAATCCGATTAATACTGGAAAATACATTGCCAATAATGCTCCGTAAGCTGTGTGATCATTGTAAAAAGGAGTCATTACCCAATGAGCAGTTATTTCCGAAAAATTATATTTTGAATGTCGGTAAAGTGTATAAAAAATGACTAAAATAAAAGAGAGAATATACATCCAATAAAATTTTTTGATGTTGCTGTATCTTTTAAATAATTCATTC
This sequence comes from Bacteroidia bacterium, assembly GCA_035533735.1. Taxonomy (GTDB): domain Bacteria; phylum Bacteroidota; class Bacteroidia; order DATLTG01; family DATLTG01; genus DATLTG01. The sequence goes on along the minus strand of DATLTG010000098.1, from coordinate 7,709 downwards.
GCCATAAAATAAAAAGCCGTTACAAACCAAAGTCGGGCAGTAAAAGCTTTAAACGAAACTAACGGAATAGTGCTGGTTATGCAGGTTATAAACATCCAAACAAGTTGTACTACTATAGCAATTGTAATAGGATGTCGCATTAATTTATGCGTTTTATTTATTTCTCGAATGGATTTAAAAAGATAAATAATCATGATGCCGAATAAAATGGGTTCGGTAGGTAAACTCAACGATAAGCCTTCTCTGCCTGTCATTACATCACGTAAATTAACAGATAAGGGAGTTAAAAAAACGGTTACTAACATCAATGTTTCCATTGAAAAAAAAGCGAGTAACAGGATAAGAATTACTGCGGGAAGAAATATTAAATAGAAAATTTCGTGTGCAATTCCAATACAATTAGCTGTAATAAAAATGAGACAAATAGCATATAGCCAATTTGCTTTTTTTTTATCCGACAGTATGTTTGTGATTGTATTCAATCTTATTGGTGAAGAAAATTTAATTTTTCTCCAAAAGGATTTAATAAATAAAAATTCTTACTTAGGTTTTATTTCCGAAAATTTTTCAATTCCTAAAATAACTACGTAAGCCATTAACAATACGGATAATGTAGAAACGATTACAATTATCCATCTTACAGGATACGATTTTTTATCAGCAGGAATAGCTTTGTCCAACACAAACATTGGCAATGTGCTTTTCACATTTGCCAAAGCTTCTTGATATTCAGTTTCTATATTTCCAATATTTCTATGTTCGTAATCTATTTTACTGTGCAGTGTTTCAAAAGCAGTTCCGTATTTTTGAAAAACATCTAATTGCGACTGAATTTGTTTGGCAGCCGACTGATTATTTGCAATTAATGCAGACGCGTAACCTCTTGTTAATTCGCGCGATTGATCGTCTAATTCAACAATTCCCATTTGTCGAAATTTAGCTAATGAATCATTATTCATACGTAATGAATCTTTTAAATCTTCATACGATTTTTTAATGATAGCTAATGATTTTTCGGCACGTTGATGCACCACTTTAGACTGAATTGAATCTGAAATCGAGATAATGGCATTTGCCATTTCAGCCGCTAAATGGTTATCCCAATCGCTCACTTCAATTTTAACCGACATATATTCGGTGCGTCTGAAACTAAAAAATGTATTGTAATAATCGTGCAAAATGGCATTTTTCTTTGTGTCTTTTTCACTGATTCCATAATGCTTCATCAAATCAAATCGTTTAGAAACAATATTAAAAACAGCATCCGACTGAAGGATTTGAACCAATTGTTCCGCATCTTCTTCTTTACCAAAAGCCATTACATCTTCCATAGGATTTGTATTTCCATCTAATAAAGCTTTTCCTGCATTATTGGTGGTTGCCGGAAAAAGTATGACGGTAGAAGTATATCTGGGTTTGATTAAAAATGTTACTGCAGATGAAGCTATTACTGTAATAATTGTTAGTATTATCAATGGTTTACGCCATTTGTAGATAAACAACAAGATGTTCGTGTTGTCCATTTCATTTTTTTCTTTTGTTGCGTTCATAATAATTATGATGAGATTTTAATAAGATGCCAAAAATAAGAATTTTATCAGAACAGCATTCGTCTGAAATTAGTATGCGTAAGAATAGTATTCAAAATTTATTTTTTATTTTCTTCGTAACGCAGAATTATTTTTTTTACCAATTTGTGTCGTATTACATCGTTTTCATCGAGAAATACAAAATCAATTCCATCTACATCTTTCAAAATGTGCATTGCATGTATTAAACCTGATGGTTGATTTTTGGGTAAATCAACTTGCGTTACATCGCCTGTTATAATAAACTTAGCAGAAGCTCCCATTCGTGTTAAAAACATTTTCATCTGACTTTCAGTAGCGTTTTGAGCTTCATCTAAAATCACAAAAGCATTGTCCAATGTTCGTCCTCGCATAAATGCCAAAGGTGCAATTTGAATAACATTTCCTTCTATATACGATGCCAATTTTTCAGATGGAATCATGTCGTGCAAAGCATCGTATAAAGGTTGTAAATAAGGATCTAATTTTTCTTTTAAATCTCCAGGCAAAAAACCCAGATTTTCTCCTGCTTCAACGGCTGGACGCGTGAGAATAATTTTTTTGACTTCCTTGTTTTTCAATGCACGCACAGCAAGTGCAACTGCCGTGTAAGTTTTTCCTGTTCCAGCCGGACCAATGGCAAAAAGCATGTCATTGTGTCCGCAGCTATCAACCATTTTCCGCTGATTAAGCGTTCGGGCTTTTACAATTAATCCATTGTTACCAAAAACAAGTGCATCATTTGTATCTTCGGGCTGTTTCATAACATTTTCGCCACCTTCAGCCATCAAACGTTCAATATTATTTTCAGTAATATTTCCATATTTATCATGATGTTCAATCAACAAATCAATTTTCTTTTCAAAGCGACTTATTTCATCATCATCACCAATAACTTTAATGCTATAGCCACGAGCAATGATTTTTAATTTCGGAAAAAATTTACGAATAAGTTCTATATTATTGTCGTTCACGCCATACAATTCGATTGGCGGAATACTTTCTATTAAAATGATTTTTTCGCTCAAAATTTATATTATTAGCTTTATGAATGTTTTTTTACTTTTGATGCTCACAAATTAACCAAATTTTTACCAATAATCCATTCACAAAATACAAACAATGGCAATCATTACATTAACATCAGATGCAGGAAATGGCTATTACACAGCAGCTGTAAAGGGTGCTATATATAGCGAAATGCCAAATGTTACGGTTGTTGATATTACAAATTCCATTGAGCCTTTTGATATGTTGCAAGCGGCATTTATTTTAAAAAATTCATACTCTGATTTCCCAAAAGGCAGCATTCATATTGTGGATGTAAATGCTTTTACCGAAGAAGGAGCTAAAAATATTTTGATTTTATTTAACGGACATTATTTTATAGGTGCCGATAACGGTTTGTTTTCACTTGTTTTTAACAACATTCCTGAAAAAAAAATGGAATTAACGTTGGATGCCGCAATTGATTCTTTAGCTTTCCCGATGCGTGATATTTTTGTTAAAGCAGCTTGTAATGTTGCCAAAGGGATTTCGCTCGAAGATTTTACTCGACCGCTTGATAAACTCACAGAACGAACGGCTTTTAAACCTTCTATAGATAAAAACAGTATTAGAGGATTGGTTATTTTTGTAGATAATTATAAAAATATTTTTTGCAATATTGATAGAGAAACATTTGAAACTATTCGTCAAAATAGAAATTTTACCATTGCATTGAGACATGATGAGATAACAACCATTTCGCAGAAATACAATGATGTAGCTCAAGGAGAAATTTTGGCTATGTTCAGCCATTCTGGATTTTTAGAAATTGCTATGAATCAAGGTGCTGCAAGTACGATGTTGAATTTGAAAAAAAACGATCAAATAACCATTCATTTTGATGATTAAACGAATTGTAAAAATGACTTTTATTCCTGAAAAGGTAGCTGATTTCATTACTGTTTTTAACACAACAAAAAATAAAATTGAGCAGTTTGAAGGTTGTTCGCAATTAGAATTATTGAAAGTAAAAGATTCGAAAAATATTTTTTTTACTTACAGTTATTGGACATCTGCGGAAGCATTAGAAAATTACCGAAACTCTGAACTTTTTAAAACCACTTGGAGTAAAACAAAACCACTATTTGCCGAAAAAGCGCAAGCTTGGAGTTTGGAAATGGTAAAATAAAAAACATGAAAAAAAAATATTTAGAAAACATCAAAAAAATATTTTTGCAATATAAAACGCTTGCAGAAAAGGCGATGGAACAAATTTCGGAGGAAAAACTTTTTTGGCAATACAATTCCGATAGCAACAGTATTGAGCTTATCGTAAAACATTTAACCGGAAATATGCTTTCGCGCTGGACAGATTTTTTAACGAGTGATGGCGAAAAAGAATGTAGAAATCGTGATACAGAATTTGAAAGCTCTGCCAAAACACGCGCTGATGTTATGAAAATTTGGGAAAAAGGCTGGACGTGTTTATTCCATACGTTAAATCAGTTAAAGGAAAATGATTTAGAAAAAATAGTTTTTATTCGCAATGAAAAACATACTGTTTTAGATGCTATTAATCGGCAATTGGCGCATTATTCGTATCATATCGGACAACTTGTTTTCCTTTCTAAAATGCTTTCCGAAAAAGATTGGAAAAGTTTATCTATTCCGAAAAACAAATCACAAGAATTTAATCAGGAAAAGTTCTCGAAAAAATAATCTTTATTTTGAGTAATTTCGCCAATAGACAATATCATAAGGAATAATGATTACAAAAGAACAAATAAAAGAACTGAAGCAGAGAGGAAATGGAGATATTGCGGATCTTATTAAAAATCAGCGAGATGTTGGTTCTATTAATTTTATTCTTGAAAGTTTAGGGCAACTTCCTGCTAATTTTCAAAGTGATTTTTTATACGAACTGTTAGGGCATCAGCATGCTCAAGTGAGACTAAATGCGGTAAAAAATATAGGAAAACTTAATGGCAAAACAAATATTTTAAAATTATCGGAATTATATAAATCGGAATTAGACACGAGTGTAAGACGAGAAATTATTTCTTCAATCGGCAGACAAAGAAAGGTAGAAAACAAATCTTTATTATTTGAATTTTTAGAAGACGAAGATCCTAAAATAGTTTGTCAAGCAATTCGCGGATTATTAGTTTTTGAGAAAGACAAAGATGTTGAAAATCATTTAAAACCATTAATAAATCATCCTAATGAAATGGTTAGGACTGTTATTTATAAAGAGTATTTTGCTAAAAATAATCAATCGAAAGATGTACTGCCGCATACTGAAACATATACTTTTTTAAAAAACATAGTTGTAAATGCAGATGTGTTGGAAGTGTTAAAATTTGTGCCTGACGAAAGCGTACATTTAACTTTTACTTCACCTCCATATTACAATGCCAGAGATTATTCTATCTACCCAAGTTATCAGGCGTATTTAGAATTTTTAGAAAAAGTTTTTAAAGAAACACACAGGATTACAAAAGAAGGAAGATTTCTTATTGTAAATACTTCGCCTATTATTATTCCACGAGTTAGCCGTTCTCATTCAAGCAAACGATATGGAATTCCTTTTGATTTGCATCCTTATTTAGTGAAAAATGGGTGGGAATTTATTGATGATATTATTTGGTTGAAGCCAGAAGCGAGTGTGAAAAACAGAATAGGTGGTTTTATGCAACATAGAAAGCCATTGGGATATAAGCCAAATTGTGTAACAGAATATTTAATGGTTTACAGAAAATCAACCGAAAAATTATTGGATTGGAATATTAGAAGTTACGATTACAAAACTGTTGAAAATAGCAAAGTTGGTGATGGATATGAAAATACAAATGTTTGGAAAATAGATCCTTGTTTTAGTAAAATACATTCTGCTATTTTTCCAGTAGAACTTTGCAAAAGAGTCATACAATATTATTCTTATAAAGGTGATTTGGTATTTGATCCATTTGGTGGAAGTGGCACAGTTGGTAAAACAGCAAAGGCATTAGAAAGGTTGTTTTTTCTCACTGAAAAAGAGGAAAAATATTTTGAATATATGAAGTCACAGTCAAAACCTCAAGGCTTTTTTAAGGAACGTGAAACACAATTTTTAACATTAAATCAATTTATAGAAGTAACTAAATGACATTAACAGACGAGGTTGTAAAAAACATAATAAAACGCTTTGTTAAAGGACAGGATTATAGAATTGAAGTTGTTGCATTGATAAATGCGGAATTTTTACAATTTGCCATTGATTTTTTCAAAAAAATTATTGAAGCAAAACTTGCCAATAAAGATGTAACTATTGATTGGTATAAAAAAACATTTCTAAATCCAAATTTAAGCTCTGATGAAATCGCCATAAATTCAGGACTAAATAAAAAGACAATAACTAATATGTATAATTCTGCATCAAAAGAAATTGTTATTGATGCTTCAAATGAACATTATGATATACTTTATCAATCTATCAGTAATTTAATTGAAAGCCAACCAGATATTGATTTAAGTTTAACAATTAAATTTAGAGGTGTTAGTGTAGAATTAAACATCAATGAAAGTTTAATTGTAATAAATACGCTTGCTGTAAAACGTTCCGCATTGCGTGGTGGTCTTTGGAGCACAGCTGGTAAACGGGTTGAAAAATATCTTATGGCAACACTTTGTAATATTTTTAGTGTTCCAATTAAACATTTCGACCAAAGTATAATTCCTGACAGGAGTAAAACAGTGAAATTGCGGTGGAATCTCGGAGGCATATCTCCTTTTATTTGTAAGGTATTCGGATGGTTTTTACGGGTTGAAAGATTACGGGTATTTCACCAAAAAAATGCAAAAAAAGGAACTATTTAAGGAACTATTTTGAAGACAGAAATTGAGAAATGAAGTGGTTACAAATTTACCAGCGATATTTTCGGTGCTTTGTTTTTTCATTGTTTCTATCGTTTTATAAATTTATTGTTTTTTGGAAACACTACCTTACATTTGGTTAATTTTAGTCCACTTTATGCTGACGATTTACATTTAAAGAATACGAAGACTACTACAAATGGCGTGGATTGGAATTCCATGCTTGGACTTCTTGTTCGTTTAAAACAAGATAAAAATTACAGAACTTATTTATTAATTGCCACCGGATGTTATTTCGGATTAAGAATTGGCGATCTGCTAAATCTGAAATGGATGGATGTTTTTGAAAAAGATGAATTTATTTTAACCGAACAAAAAACTGGAAAGCAAAGAAAAATAACTATCAATGCTTTTATTAAAGAAACAGTTTCATTTGTTGCAGCAGCAGAAACGGCTGCCGGGAAGTTTGATATTCATGGTTATTTATTTAGCAATAGACAAGGAAATAAAATCACCGTTCAGTACGCCAATTTGCTTTTACATGAAGTGTTTACAAAATACAATGTTCGTGTGCAAAATGGTTCTACTCATACTTTAAGAAAAACATTTGGAAAAAGAGTTTGGGATAGTGATGGGAAAAGTGAACGAGCATTAGTTTATTTATCTGAAATATTTTCACACAGCAGTATTGCGACAACTAAAAAATACATTGGTATTACAGAAAAAGTTATTGCAGATGTGTATTTGAAAATGTAGGTTTCGATAAACTTTAGACAGCTTTTCATAAAATACTGCCATTTACTATTGACAATTTATCAGATTAAAAATATTCCAATTAGATAATATTACCTGAATCTACGATCTATAAAACGCTCACGACTACTTCAAATAAATTTATGTTTTTTTTATATGTGTTTAGTTCATATATAAATTAATCAGACTCTGACGTATAGCTACCAATGTCATCGCAATCTTCATTAAAATCTATATCGTTAACGACATCTTGATTTTTTGGTTTTTCATCAAGTCCTCTACTTTTCCAATAAGTATCATTGTTGTCATTTAACTGATTAGCATGATTATCTAAATCAGCTTTGTCTTTTGGATCAGGATTTTTCATTGTGATTTGGTTTGGAATTGCAAGAAAAAAATATTTTTTTGTTATTAACTCATGTTACGCAAAATTAACCATCGGTTATTCATAACTATTTAAAATACATAAATAGATTCTTTGATAGCATAATAGCTTTGCTATATGCAAGGATTATTAGATTTATACACAGATTATCTGTTAAGTAGCTT
>DATLTG010000097.1:0-2874 GCA_035533735.1 Bacteroidia bacterium | reverse complement strand
CATAATACACCTATCTGTTCTCCCTGTGTAATAGAGTTTGTAGAAACAAAAGCGACCTTAATATTAGTATCTTTAATATAATCAGAAGTCTTTATATACCAAGCACACACATAATCAAGTGTTCCTGCACCATTACTATTTTTAAAAATAATATCCATATCCTTTTTCTGCTCATTATTTCTATCCTGTTTTGATATGAAAGGTGGATTCCCTATAATGTATGACAAATCTCTCTTAGAAATAATGTCGTTCCATTCTATCCTTAATGCGTTTCCGTGAATTATTGTCGCAGTTTTTTTCAATGGCAGTGTCGGAACATTTTCACCAAACACATCCAACATCTTTAAGTTCATTTTATGTTCCATTAGCCACATAGCCGTTTCAGCTACCTTAGCAGGGAAATCTTCATGTTCTATTCCATAAAAAGAATCTAAGTGAATAGATGACAAGAAATTTCTTATTGCAATCTGCCCTTTATTAAGGCTTTGTATTTGTTTTAGTATTTCAATTTCTAATATCCTTAACTGCCTATACGCTATAATTAAAAAATTTCCACATCCACACGCAGGGTCAAAGAATTTCAACTTGCCGATTTTAATATGTAACGCACTCAACTTTTTTTCGTCATACTTTACCTTATCAAATTCTTGGTGTAATTCGTCTAAGAATAAGCCGTTTATTGCTTTTAAGATATTTTTTTCAGAGGTATAGTGTGCGCCAACGTTTTCCCTTTTCTTTTCATCAACAACGTATTGAAACATTGAACCAAAAATAACAGGCGAAATTTCGTTCCAATTAAATTTACAGCATTCCAATAATATAGCTCTTTGTTTTTTACTAAAATGGGCTATTGGTAAATTTTCAGCATACAGAGAACCATTTACGTAATTGAATTTTTTAAGAATATCAGATATATTCTTTTGTCGTTTATGTTCTGGGATATTCAATATTTCAAATAGTGTATTTAATTGAGAACCTACGTCAGAACCATCCTCTTGAGTGTGCTCAATTAAATATGATTGAAATAATCCTTGTTGGAATATATTGGTGTCTTCTGCAAACAAGCAGAATAATATGCGCATCAAATATTTTTCAAGATTCTCTCCTTTATATCCACTTGCTTTAAAAGCATCATGCAGGTCTGCCATTAATTTAGTTGCACGAATATTTACTTTTTCTTCATTACTCCAATCACTTTTATAATCTGAATATATAAAAGAGAATTTATGAATATTAGCCGAAAATTCTTTTAATTTTATTTTAAACTCATCGTGCGTATCAGTATCATGTACAAATATGTTTGCAAAGTCTGAAACGATTAAAAAACGAGGTCTGTCATTCTTATTTAATCCAACCCAGTATTCATTAAGTTGATTTTTAGCCTCTGCTAAATCCTCTCCCTTTGATTTGTGTTCGGCAATTAATTTTCCCTTCCAAAACAAATCAATTCTACCGTTATTGTGATTTATTTTTTTTACCGATTTTTCAAATTCGGCAATTTTTTTTCTATCTAAACCGAATACAGCAAAAAATTCATTCCAAAAAGTTTGAGCCTCTGCATTTTCTTTTGTAGCCCCTATCCAATCATTTGAGAATATAGTAGCCTTTTTTATTATTTCTTGTAACTCTAATGACATATTGGTAAATTATTTTTGAATAAGTTGAGAGTAGGTCAATATAGTATCTGCATTAACTAAAAAACGTCCTATCTATTTTTAATGTCTTTATAGAACATCCCCATTCCCATTTTCTATATAATTCTTTAATTTATTGGCTATATCTGTTATTAATTCAGGACAATTATTTTCTAAACAATATGGTTTTCCATTTATTAGACAGTTATAAAATCCATTATCATTTTTAATTGTGCTAAATTTTATTTTTATGTCAGCAATACATCTTAATATTTGATTTGGATAATTATTATGGTCAATTATGACTTCATAAGTTTTAATAGAAGCAGTCTTTTTAAATGGGTTTATTTTATATAATTGCAAAATAGAATGTCCTAAAAAATCAAAAGCGAATTTACCATCTACATCATTTGCGATAAAAGCATTTTGAAATACATCACTATCTGTATCCCATTTAGAAATCATTGCTTTAAATTTTAGAACATATTTATTTATTGTTTGTTCCTTAAATAAATCTAAGTCATTTTTATATGTTTGCATGTGGAATGTTTTTTAACAAATCTAATTATTTTTTTTGATTTTGGTCGGACACGTATATAATTACCTCAATTATAAACCGAAAAAGTATCCTAAATTCCTTGCGTACAGAAATAAGAAAAAGAAAGAGTGTTCACAACAACCGCAACCAGAGTGTGTTTCGTCAGTTCGAGTGAAAAAGATAAAATAAAAAAACACATCTGAAAATAAGTTTTGCGGACTAATTCAGATGTGTTTCTAATTATTAAAGGGGCGTTAAGGCAATTACACGGGACTTGACATTCTATGTAAGTGGGTTCAATCCCCACACGCTCCACCAATTTTAATTCAAATAACTTGCAACAAAGTTAAATAAAATTTTGTTGCGTGGAAATTTTTTTGTAGTTTTTATGGATTATTAGATGTAATATTCTTTTAGCAAAAGCTCATCTCCTTTTCCTAATCCTATCCACATACCAACTTCTTCTCCATTAATATAATTACCTTCATGGAGACTGATATTACTGTCTGTATTATATTTTCGTTCTTGCCAAAAACCACGTTTCTGCGAACAACCATCCTTTGGATTTTCCTCTGTCCATTGATTTATATTTTCTTCCATGTTTTCTACTTTTATTAAAAACAACTACCTATTTGAACAAATATAGGAATAAAAATTGACATTTACAAGGGTTTTAATATAAAAAATATTTTGGGGCGGTTG
>DATLTG010000096.1:0-6804 GCA_035533735.1 Bacteroidia bacterium | reverse complement strand
GGGAGGATTTGGACAAAAAAAATAGAGAATGGTATTTGAATGAGAATCGAAAAAATGACCTTAAAAAAACGTTTTTTATTTTGGTTAGACCAAAACCCCCATATTCATTTGATGTAGTTAATTATAAAACGGACTGTGTTGTTGCGTACGATGAAAATGACAATTACGACTTCAGAATGCTTTTCGCATTAAAGATTTCGTTTACTACGATTTTAAAAATGAATGATTTTCTTGTTTATCAGTTAAAGAAAAATTTTAAAAACGATAAAGAGAAATACTTTGAATTTTTAAAAGATGTTTTAATGGAACATCATAAATTAATTGATTCAGGTAAAATCGAAAAGACAAGAGAATACTTAAATAAATTCACTACAACTGATTTACCTATAAAGATTGATGAAAAGTTTGATTTTCCATTAAAAGCATATTCTCCAATAGAATTACAAAAATTATACAATGTTAGCCCCAAAACTTTTAGTGCTTGGCTAAAGCCCTTTAGTAGGGAAATTGGAAAACTAAGAGGAAGAAAATATACCATCAAACAAGTAAAGGTAATTTTTTCCAAAATCGACACTCCAAGACAAGATTAAAATTAATTTTAATTTTTCGACTCCTTTTAATGCCATTTTATCCTTTTAAGGGAATTGCTATTTCAATTGTTAAGAATTTTGCGACCATAAATAAAAAAATGGAAACAAATCAAAGTCTAAACAAAGAAGAACACGGCAATAAAATAAACGTAAGTTTTAAATGCAATCCTTCTTTAAAATCATCTCTCTGCAAGAAAGCGGAACTACTTGGTATTTCACTTAGTTCGCATTTGGAAACGATTTTACAAACGGGACAATACTCAGAAAAGCCTTTAGCAGAAAAAGACGAAAAAATTAAAAAGTTGGAAGAAAGGATTTTGTATTACGAACAACACGCTAAAATAAAGAATCTTTATAAAAATCACAAAGGGCAAACACTCAGCTATATGGATAGCGAAAACCGAAATATAAATTTGAAAATAGATTCTGAAAAAGACGTTTTGACATTAATTATAAACTCATTCAATAACAAAAAATAAAATGATAGTACAAACGCAAAATCCATTTAAACAAAAAGAAATATCAACTGAACAAGACGAAACATCAACTGATGAAAATAGTGAAAATAATGGTTTTAACATTTTTTTGATTGGTTTATCAGTTTTGGTTGTAGGATTTTTAATTTTCAAATTTTTAAAAAATATAAAGGACAATGTCTTCAATAACCTTTGAGCAATTGCCTGAAGCAGTTAGCCTTCTTATCGAAAAATTAGATAAGATTGAACGGCTTTTGCTTTCTCAGTCTCCCCCTTCCTCAATTGAAAACGACCAGTTTCTAACGATAAAACAGGCAGCGGAAATGATTAGTTTGACTGTACCTACTATTTATGCACTTGTTCATCGTTCTGAAATACCAGTATGCAAAAAAGGCAAACGCCTTTATTTCTCCAAACAAGACCTTATGAAATGGATAAATGAAGGACGAAAAAAAACATCCATTGAAATTGGAAACGATGCTGAGAATTATTTAAAAAAGCGACACAAAGGGTAGCAATTAATATTTTGAGGTAAGTTTCATTTCTACATGGTTAATTTCATACCTTAGTAAACAAAGGAGAAACTAAAAGTCAAGTTGTGTCGGAATTGTGTCGGAATAATTTAATAAAAAAGGGTTACATCTCTGTAACCCTTGTCTTTGTTGCTCTCCCTGCTGGACTTGAACCAGCGACCATCTGATTAACAGTCATATTTTAGCCTCTCTGTTATTTATATATTTTATAGCTGAAAGGCGCATAAATATAGCTATTTTATTGATTTTATACCTCTTTTACTATTTGTTTGTTATTTGTTTATTATGCGTTTTTTTGTGCAAATTTTGTGCAAATTATTATATTTGCACAAAAACTAAAATAAATGGAATACATAACTTCAATTGTGTTAGATACTCGAAGGGAAAAACGAAAAAAATTATATCCGGTCAAATTAAGAATTTATTCTACTCGTTTTCAGATAAAAAAATTGTACACAACAAAATACAATTTGAGCAAAAAAGATTTTGCAAGTATATGGGAAACTGAAAAGTGCCGAAATGAGCATAAAGAAATTAGAAATGAATTACAAGCGATTGAAATTAGAGCGAATGAAATATGCAAAACATTAAAACCTTTTTCGTTTTCTTTATTTGAAAAAAAGTATTTGGGAAATTTCATAGGAAAAGATACTATTGATAGTGCGTTTTCTGATTATACAAACGAATTGAGAAAAGCCGGAAGAATCGGTACAGCAGTTTCTTATGAATGCGCACAAAGTAGTTTAAAAAAGTTTTTTAAAAATGCTAAATTTACAGACATCACACCCGATACACTAACGAAGTACGAAAAATGGATGCTAAATAAAGGTAATAGCATTACTACTATCGGCATTTATTTGCGTTCGCTAAGAACCTTATTTAATAACGTAATTGCAGAGGATTTACTACCAAAAGAATATTATCCTTTTGGAAAAAGAAAATATGAAATACCGACAGGGAGCAATGTAAAAAAATCACTATCCCTCAACGACATTGCTCTAATTTATTATCATAAAGCAAATTCTACGGAAGAAAAATCTAAAGACTACTGGCTGTTTATGTATTTGTGCAATGGCATAAATGTAAAAGATATGTGTCTGTTAAAATACGGAAATATTAAAGGAGCTGTTTTAGAATTTGAGCGAGCAAAAACGGTACGAACAAAAAGAAATGTAGAGCCTATACGTGTTGCCTTAAATAAAGACACTTTACGAATTATAAAAAAATGGGGAAATGCTGAAAAGAATAAAGACAATTATATTTTTCCGGTTCTTACAAACGAACTCACTCCCGAACGTGAAAGGCAGTTAATACAGCAACTTACCCAAGTAATCAATTGCCACATGAAAAGCATCGCTAAACAACTAAATATTACAAATGATGTTACTACCTACGCAGCACGCCACAGTTTCGCCACAATTTTACAACGAAGTGGAGCAAGTACAGAATTTATAAGTGAAGCATTGGGACATAGTAACGTTAAAACAACTCAAAATTATTTAGCTGGATTTGAAGATGAAACAAAAAAGGAAACAACAAAGGCATTAACGGCATTTAAAAAACCAATTAGTCCGTAATTTTTTTTTAGATTTGTGTTGTATTTGAAACGTAATCTCTATAAAAAACGAAACCCGATAGTTTGAATTGCTTCAGGGACTATCGGGAATAAGATAATACAAATATACAACTTTTTTGATTACGTTGTACAAATAAACAAAGAACTTATTAATAATTTGCATAAAAGCCGTACTAACATTGAGAAAATAATTTGTTTTAAAATATAAAGAAATCGTATATAAGCAAAAAAAAACCCATTATTCGTAGTGGTAAAATTAGCAAAGAAAATTAAGCGCATGACAACTGACCCTTTTTTAATAAGTGAAACAAGATTATATAAATAAATTGTTAAAATGAAATATCAAGAGTTTGAAAATATAATGTCAGCCCCACGCATGAGCCGTTATTTAACTGCCTGTAGCGGAAATAGCAAAAAAGCGATGACCTTATATCGCCTTAACTTACGTCTTTCGCAGGAACTATTTACCGTTGAAAGTTGCTTTGAAATTACGTTACGTAACGCAATTAATAAACATTGCCTTACTTCATTTGGAAACGACTGGTTAAAAAATGCCGCAGAACATACTGGAATATTTGACAATAGTAATTGTAGTTTAACGGTAAAAGCTATTAATGAAGCTGTAAGAAAACTAAACCACAATTATACACATAGTAAATTAGTTGCCGAGTTAGGTTTCGGTTTTTGGCGTTATATTTTTGCTCAACATCAATTTACAGCCACTGGAAAAACTTTATTGCAAATATTTCCTGCAAAGCCTACAAGTACAGTCGCTATGCAATATAATCAAAAATTTGTTTTTAATCAATTAGCTCAATTAAACAATATAAGAAACCGTATAGCGCATCACGAACCAATATGCTTTCAAATAGGACATCCGGTTATAGACACCACGTATATACGGCAACATTATTCTTTAATCCTACAATTATTTCAATGGATGAGTATAGATGAAGCTGCATTGCTTTACGGCTTAGACCATATAAATACAGTATGTAATAAAATAGATAATTTGAAAAATGAGTAAAATTTATACATTTCAAAATAACATATATACAAAATGGCATTTTTCTATACATAATCATAAAACGTGTATAGAAAACAATCGGTTTCTATACATATCTTTTTAACAAATTAAATGACACTTTACGAAAAATTACAAAAAGCCACCAGCGAAGAGGATGTTAAGGATGCTTATATAAAAGCACTTGGCTTAAAAGAATATCAAAAAAATCTGATAGATATTCAAACAAAAGAAATTTGGTTTGAGGCAAAAGATACTGGCAGGCATTCTACGTATGCTATGTTTACGCAATTAATGCACTACGTTCAGCAAGCTTTAAATAAAGGAGAATATGTGCCGCCATTTTTATGTGTAATTGACACACATAAAGCTGCGATAATGAAAAGTGTTGATGTAATTCCATTTCTCGAAAAGAAAACAATTAAATGGGGTAAAAGTGCCAGTAGTTATACGCCCGAAGCCTTAGATGCTATTTCGGCTCATATTGGAACTCACTTTGTTTCTTTCAAAATTGAAACCAACGAAGATGAATTTATCAGCACCATTAAAAATGCCATTAAAAACGGAGATATTATCCGCACGCAAATTACGCCCGATAATTTAAAACAAGTGTTTGATAAATGGGTAACGATGATTGGCAGAGAAATTAAAGGCGTTACCGAAGATGATTATGTGCTTTTATTTTTCGCGGATATTATGCACGATGGAACTATTGCTACGCACGATGATTTAACGGCTCAATTGCTTCACAAAAATAACGCACCTGTTTTTAGTTTGGGCGGAAAAATTTTTGAACTCGGTAATAAAGAAGGTTACCGCCAGTTTTGGGCTATTTACCACAAACCGCCCAAAGCGGAATACCGCGATTATTTATTAGAAAGGCGCGATAGTTTAATTCCGTTGGACGAAAGAAGTTTTAAAGGAGCATATTATACACCGTTGGCTGTTGTTGATAAAGCCTACGATAAACTAACCGAAACGCTTGGCAAAAATTGGCAAAAGGAATACATTGTTTGGGATATGTGCTGCGGTGTGGGCAATTTGGAAGTGAAACACAGCAACCCGCGCAATATTTATATGAGTACGCTCGATAGTGCCGATGTGGATGTAATGAAAGCCACAAAAACGTGCGTAGCTGCGCAGCGTTTTCAATACGATTATTTGAATGATGATATTACTGATGATGGAAAAATAGATTATTCGCTCACAAATAAAATACCGGAAAGTTTACGCAAAGCTATTGCTGATGGAAAAAAGATTTTGGTATTGATGAATCCGCCTTATGCGGAAGCGGCTAATTCTGATAACATATCAAGTAATGAAAAAGCTGAAAATAAATTAGGTGTTTCAAAAACAAGAGTTGCTAAATTAATGGATACACAAGGATATGCAGCAAGAGAACTTTTTGTTCAGTTTCTTGTTCGCATTGGGATTGAAATACCATCTGCAACTGTTGCTATGTTTAGTACATTAAAGTATGTAAATGCTCCCAACTTTGAAAAGTTTCGAGAAGAATGGAATGCTAAATATTTAAATGGTTTTGTAGTTCACAATCGAGCATTTGACGGGTTAAAAGGCAATTTTCCTATTGGCTTTTTAATCTGGAAAACAAATCAGAATGCTGCAAACAAAAAACCAATCACTGAAATATCTGTTGAAGTTTTAAATAAAAGCGCAGAACCAATAGGAGAAAAGCAATTTTATAATCTACCCAACGACCAATTACTTAGCAGCTGGATTAAGCGGACGAAAGCAAATAATGTAGATGCAATACCATTAAAAAATGTTATTACACCAACAACAAGTACAAAAGATGTGAGAGGAACAAAATGGGCTGACGGAGCAATAGCAAGCATGATATGCAAAGGGTCGGATTTACAAAACGCTGCAACCGCAACAGCACTTTTATCATCGGGCTATTGTAGTGCAGGAGCTTTTTTTGTAACAGATGAAAATCTTTGGAAAAGTGGAATAGTGTTTACCGTTCGCAGAATTATAAAACCAACTTGGCTAAATGACCGCGACCAATTTTTGCAACCTACCAAACCATTAAGTGATGAGTTTAAAAATGATTGTTTAATTTGGATGCTCTTTAATGGCAGCAATTTAACTGCCAGTGCAAACGATTTAGAATGGAACGGTAAAAAGTGGAGCATTGTAAATCATTTTATTCCTTTTACCGAAACCGAAGTAAATGCTCCGCAGCGTTTTGAATCGGATTTTATGGTGCAATACATTGCCGAAAAAAAGTTTTCAGCCGAAGCAAAATTAGTGTTGGAAAAAGGTAAAGAATTATGGCGCGCTTATTTTTTAAATACGGACGAATGGAAAGTCCGCGATGAATTAAAATTAAATCGTGCCGATGTAGGTTGGTATCAAATTCGCAAAGCATTACAAGAACGAAACAAAAACAGCGATTTTCCGCCAGTTAGTTTCAAACCATTTGAAGATGCTTATAAAGCATTAACCGAAAAATTACAACCTCAAGTGTATGAATTGGGTTTTTTGAAGATATAAAGAAATATGTTTTTGTACATCAAAATATATTTAGCTAAAAAATGTACCGTAAGTATAGAAACGATGAATGTTATTCATCAAATGGAAG
>DATLTG010000095.1:0-2780 GCA_035533735.1 Bacteroidia bacterium | reverse complement strand
TGATTTTCCAGAGTATGAAAAACTTGCTCAACATTCCGAACAAGAAGGAAAAATAATTAGAAAAACCCTTTGGAGAGTTTTTTGGGTACTACTTGTTGTAACCATTATCGAGTTAACCGTTGGTATAGAAAACCAACATTTCAGCGACTTAGCACAAAAAATAATTTTCATTTTCTTTACCGTTTTTAAAGCTTATTACATCGTTTATAGTTTCATGCACTTAGGTCATGAAGTGAAACCAATGAGAAGAATAGTTTTAGTGCCATATATCACTTTTATATTGTATTTGGTAACT
Organism: Bacteroidia bacterium; assembly: GCA_035533735.1. GTDB lineage: Bacteria > Bacteroidota > Bacteroidia > DATLTG01 > DATLTG01 > DATLTG01. The sequence continues at coordinate 2,485 of DATLTG010000095.1, read as the reverse complement.
CTAATAATTATTGAAGGTTCTTATCAAATGAAACACCGTGCTGAAAGCGATAAAGCTAATTTGATTGAGAAAACTACGGCTGCAAAAGAATAAATATTAAGAGTACAAAAATTTTATTTTGACAAAAAAAGGGCTTTTATTAGGTGGAATATTATTGTTCCCTCCCATTTTGTTCATACTGCTTTCTACAGGTAAAACAAATTTTATTCGGCTTGGATATTATGGACATAAAACCACGCATTCCATTACCGTAAACGGAAAGGAAAAAACGGATACTGTTTATTATTCTGTACCTCCTTTTAGTGGAATAAACCAATTTGGCGATTCTGTTTCTCAAAAAAAATATGAAGGACAAATTTATGTTGCCGATTTTTTCTACACACATGGCGGAAAAAATGAAACCGTTTTAACTGCCGAAATGCAACGTGTACAAAACGAGTTTAAAAATTACGATTCCATTTTATTCATTTCATTCTCTGTTGATCCTTTGCGCGACAGTGTTCCGGCACTTGCCGCTTATGCAAAAAAAGCACTTGCCAATTCAAAAAGATGGAGTTTTATTCGCGGAGATCAACAAAAAATGTACGCACTTCAAAAAAATGGCTATTTACTTTCTGTAAAAGATTCTGACAATTTTTTACTCAGCAGCAAATTAGTTTTAGTTGATAAAAGCAAACACATTCGAGGTATTTACACAGGAACAAGTATTACTGATGTAAATCGCTTGATTGATGGAATTCACGTATTGATTGATGAATATTACGTTCATCGAAAAAGTAAAAAAAATACGCTTGATGACTGATAAAAAAATTTTACGACTCATTTATATTGTTTCGGCTATTGTATTTGTATTAGTGGCAGTATTGTTTACACTTCCAAAAGCTAATCACATTCCTGATTGGGTGAAAATATTACCAAAACTTAACGCTTCTCTTAACGGAACTTGTTTTGTCCTTTTATTATTCTCCTTATATTTTATCAAACAAAAAAAAATTCGTTTGCATAAAATCATCAATCTTACCGCATTTACACTTTCCGTTTTATTTTTGCTTTCTTACGTTTTATTTCATGCTTTTGGTGTTGAAACACGTTATGGCGACTTAAACCACGATGGCGTTTTGGATGCAGCCGAAATGCTTCAAGCCGGAAATATTCGCTACGTATATTATGTTATTTTAATTACACATATTTTATTAGCAGCCATTGTACTTCCATTGGTATTGATTTCTTTTTTCAGAGGTTTAAGCAACCAAATTCCGCAACATAAAAAAATTGTACACTGGAGTTACCCAATTTGGCTCTTCGTTACTCTTTCAGGTGTTATTGTTTATCTGATGATTTCACCTTATTATAATTTTTAAAACTCAGCTTACTTTCTTACATTTGTCCTCGAAATGAAAAATAAAAAATATTTTTTCGCGACATTTGTTTTATTCATTATAACTTGTATTGGTCAATTGCAAGCACAATGCAGTGTTTGCGCTGCTTCTATTCAATCAAATATGCAACATGGCGGAAAAGTTGGGTTAGGTCTTAATAGCGCTATTTTGTATTTAATGGCGATTCCATATATTGTAGTTGCGACTTGTTTATTCTTCTTTTTTAAAGAGCAAATTCTCGCAAAAGTAAAAGTGTTAAAAGCGAAATATAGTTCGCACAAAGTATAGTTCTTTTAATAAATTGCTTATCCAGAAAGGCTGAGGGACTGTGCCCAATGAAGCCTTGGCAACCCTTTATCAGTTCAATTTTTTTGATACAGATAATGAAGGTGCCAATTCCTGTTTCGCTTTTAGGCGAAAAACGATAAGTCGGAAAAATAAAAGATTCAGAAATTATAATTTTACAAAATCTCTTCCGACACATGGAAGAGATTTTTTTTTAATCAACGTTTAAAAACTGAAAAAAATATTTTTTCAAAACAACAAAAATGAGTGATATAAGACAAGAACTCGGAAAAAAAATTTTAGTGATTGATGGTGCAATGGGCACTATGATTCAACAATACAAGCTCGAAGAAAAAGATTATCGCGGAGCTCGTTTTGCCGATTTCCATAAAGATTTAAAAGGAAATAACGATTTGCTTTGTTTAACGCAACCGCAAATTATTAAAACCATTCACAAAGAATATTTAAAAGCTGGTGCCGATATTATTGAAACGAATACGTTCAATGCTCAAAAAATTTCTTTGGCTGATTACGATATGCAACAATTGGCTTACGAGCTAAATTTCGAAGCTGCTAAAATTGCGAAACAAGCTATTGCAGAATTTCTTGCCGAAAATCCAACGTTAAATTCGCCAAAATTTGTTGCAGGTGCTATCGGTCCAACTAATCGAACACTTTCACTTTCTCCGGATGTAAATGATCCAGGTTTCCGCGCCATTACTTGGGATGAACTGACAGATGCATATTCTGAGCAAATTAAAGGCTTGCTTGATGGTGGCGCAGATGTGTTGCTCATCGAAACTATTTTTGATACTTTAAAT
>DATLTG010000094.1:0-2732 GCA_035533735.1 Bacteroidia bacterium | reverse complement strand
TTAATCCACATAGACGATAAAAATCACTGGAGTTTTAAAATAACGGCAAGAGGAATAATAGCGAAACCGAATGACATAAACCGTAAGGGCTATTTCAATAATAATTATGAGAAACTAACAAAAATAATAATGAGGCTTAGCATAATCCCTATTTTATATTACCTATTAGAAATTGGAAAAATAATTTCCAGTTATTTTCCTCATCACCCTTGTAGAATATAACATCAACAATAGCGTCTGTAATTTTAAACAAAATCGCTAATGAAATAGCCATTGTTAAAATAGTATAAAATATATACATTGTTTTATTTATTTTTATTGTTTAAAGCTATTCCGTACATTTGAAATTTAAAATATAGATATTATGGCTTGTGAAATAATTTTTGTCTTAAATGACGGAACTGAATTATTAGGAAAAGAAAAAATAGATAAAAACATTTCAAGTTTTCCACCCAATATTTTAGATACTATCAAACCAATTTTCATTGAAGCGTCATCCAATACGGAAGAATGGAAAACATCTATTATTAGGGTGTACCAAAACGGAGAATATGAAGTTGTTTTAAACATTGATAATTCTCCTCATCGCTTTTGATATTTATCTCCAATAGTCTTTATTAGGGCTTGTTCTTGTTTGCCAAGTTCCATACATAGAAACATTAGATTAACTCCGTATTCGTTTTTTTCTCCGAGATGCTTATCAATCTCAAGGAGTGTTTTTTGAAATCTATCAAGTTGATATAATTCCGTTATAATATCAAGAAGGTCTTTTGGTATTGTTTTTTTTTGTGCCATTGTTTTAGTTTTTTTTGGTTTAAATAGCACCTAATTCTGTGTTAATGTCGATAGGTGGGATTAATTTTAATGCAAAGCTGCTCTAATAGGGAGTTTGCTGCAAATGTCCGCTTCTAAATCGGTAAGTTCTTGCAAGCGTTTGTAAACAATTTTTTCATCGTTATAATGCAAAGCTAATTTTACAAATAGCGTTCCGTGTTTTGCTTCGGAAGTCCAAAGTGATTTGTAAAATAATTTTAATTCTGCCTCAATTATATTTTCGGCAATCATTCTGAAACGTTCGGCTCCTCTACATTCTACAATGGAAGCAATCAGCATTCTGTCTAATAAACGATCTTCTTTTCCTGAACGGCAACACGCAATTAGTTGTTGAATATAGACATCTTGTGGCATTTCTTTTTTTAATGTTACACCACGTTTTTCCATCAAAGCATATACTTGCTGAAAATGTTCTAATTCTTCTAAAGCAGTTTCAATTAATTCGGGAATTATTTCGGTTTTATCAGGACATTTTGCAATAAAGCTCATTGCCATTGCAGAAGCTTTTCGTTCACAATCGGCATGATCTTGCAAAAAGCTGTCAAAATCGGAAAGCACTTTTATTACCCAAACTTCGGGCGTTTTAAAAGTTAAATCAATGGAATATTTCATGTTGTAAGGATTAATAATTTCTGATAAATTCTCTCTATTTTTGCAAAGTAAAAAAAGGTTTATGAAAAAAATCGAAAAAAAAATATTTTCTGATAGAAAAAATTATACAAAAGATCAGCTGGATGAAAAATTAATTGAAAAAAATCCAATTGTTCAATTTGAAAAATGGTTAGAATTAGCTATTAAAGCTGATGTTGAAGAACCTCACGTAACTGTTTTATCAACGGCTACCAAAACTGGAAAACCTTCTGCACGAATTGTATTGCTTCGGAAATTTTCGGAAAATGGATTTTCGTTTTACACCAATTATACCAGCAGAAAAGGAAAAGAGTTGGCACAAAATCCGTATGCTACGTTAACTTTTTTTTGGCAATCGCTCGAAAAACAAATTCGTATAGAAGGTATTATTGAAAAACAAACAAAAGCCGAATCGGATGAATATTTTGCCAGTCGCCCGCACGAAAGTAAAATAGGAGCTTGGGCTTCACCTCAAAGTAAAACCATTAAAAATCGTTCGGAAATTGATACCGCTTTTGCTGCTTATGAAAAAAAATTTTCTCGAACAGAAATTCCGCGTCCTTCTCATTGGGGCGGTTATGTATTAAAACCTACTATTATTGAGTTTTGGCAAGGGCGAAAAGGACGTTTGCACGATCGTGTTTTATATACGTTAAAAAAAAATGTTTGGACAATTAGTCGTTTAGCTCCGTAATTTATTTTTTGAATATTTTTTGAATATTTTTTTAATTTTCAATTTACAAAAATCTTTAGAGGAAGCCGTCATCCGAACTTGATTCGGAATCTGAGCGAAGGCAATTTGTAATTATTTTTATTTGCTTTTTATCTTGATATAAAAAGCAACAAAAACATCAAGGCTTGGATTCATTATCTCCTTTTTACTTCGTAAAGACCAACATTTTCGGGTGATTTCCTCTCAGGCTCGGAACTTCCCGAAAATTGTAAGTCTTTATCTTGAAAAAACTTACAATGTATCCTATGCCATTATAGCCCCTCTCGGTCTCCCCAAAGGGGAGAAGTAAAATAGAAACCGTCATCCTGAACTTGATTCAGAATCTGCGCGAAGCAAAAATAAAAGGAGAATTGAAAATTAAAAATGGATAATGGTTTTATGTTTTGAAAACTTTTTTTTCAATTTAATTGGTACATCTTCAAATCCGCACATAGTTTTACCTCTCTATTATTAATCGTTTACTGATACAAGCGTTTGTTGTAGTTATTTTTAGAATGTATATTCCATTATTAAGATTGAGATGTAAAGGAACGCT
>DATLTG010000093.1:0-2198 GCA_035533735.1 Bacteroidia bacterium | reverse complement strand
ATTTGAAAGAAGTGTTAAACGATGCTGTAAATAAATTATCGGATGTGCAACGTTCAGTTGTTTTACTAAGAGATTACGAAGGTTATTCCTATCAAGAAATTGGAAAAATAACCGAATTAACTGAAGCGCAAGTAAAAGTATATATTTATCGTGCGCGCGTATTTTTGAAAAATTATATCGGCAGCATGGATGCCGTTTTGTAAAATGAAAATAACTAAAAATAATTACGAACTCTTTTTTCTGGATTATTACGAAGGTAATTTACAAGCTTTTGAAATAGGAGAGTTGATGTTATTTTTAGAACAACATCTGGATTTAAAAACAGAATTTAAGCAGTTTGAAATTATTCCTTTAACGGAAGATAAACTAGTTTTTTTTAATGAAAAAAGCAGATTGAAGAAAAGCAATTCCGATAAAATAATTTCGGAATATGATTTTGTTAATTATATCGAAAACACGAGTTCGCCAAAGGAAAAAGAAATTTTCATTTCGCAGATTTCAAAAAAGGAATCGTTGAAACGCGAATTAGATTTATTTGAAAAAACTATTTTACAAGTCGATAAAACAATTGCTTTTGAAAACAAAAAATCACTGAAAAGAATCGAAAATAATTTTGCCGATTATTATAAATACTTTGCTGTTGCGGCTTCGCTGGCATTATTTATTGGAATTGCTTTTTTAATTCCGAAAAAGAAACCAGAAATGGCAATTGCGCCAGTTATTTCAGTAAAAAATAATAATTCTGAAGCAGTTGATACTTTAAAAAATAAATTTTCTAAAAAACAGAAACTTAAAAAAGAAATTGCTGCAAAAAATAATTTTCAAAAAAATAAAAAAGTAAAATATAATTTGCCTAAACTAATTAAGCAAAATCAAGCAATTGATACTATTATTCCACAAACTGTTGCGAAAACAAAAATAGATACAAACTCTATATCCATTGCAATACAACCAATTTTAAAGAATAAATTTTCGGATAGTTTGACAAAAATAATTACGCATCAAAATCCAAAAATTGCTTCTGCTGAAGAAATAAAATCGGATACAAACATTGTAACACTTAAACAAATGGTTGCTGCCGAAATAAGAGCAAAATTATATGGAGACACATTGGCAAATAAAAATAAAATTTCGATAAAAAATCTGATACGGATTGGTTTTAAAGGCATTCAAAAGGCTACCAATAATAAAATCCAGTTTAAAGAAAAAATAAATAACGGAGGAGATATTACTGCTTATACTGTTACAGCAGGTATTTTCGAATTTTCTCACATCTCTAAAAAATAATTTTTGAAGATGTGTAACTTTTAAAAAAGAACAAGCGTCTTACTCCAAAACAAGTTTCAAAAAAATAAATTTTTAATCTCTTAAAAAATGAAAAATAAATTTTCAATCTTAGGAATCGCTTTATTAATAGCACTTTCAAGTAATCTTGCAAAAGCACAATACAGTGAAAAAAGAAATGTAGATGACTTTACAAAAATAGTTATTGGGCAAATGCAACCTGACGTTATTTTAACTCAATCCGACAGTAATGAAGTAATAATTAAGACAAGTTCGTCTAAAAAATCAAACGAAATTAAAACAACTGTAAGCAATGGAACGCTTGAAATATCAGGTGGAAAGCCAATAGAAGGGACGATAATAATTCGTGTTAAAAAATTAAATCAACTTGAGATGAGTGGAACGGTTGATGTAAAAACAAGCAATCAATTAACTACAGATAATTTATCAATTATTACTTCCGGAACCGGTGATGCCATTATTGATGTGTCGGCAAAACAAATACAAGCAAATACAATGGGAACTGGAGATATAAAACTTTCAGGAAATTGCGATTCACTTACCGCAATTGTTACTGGAACAGGCGATATTAAATCTTTTTCATTGTTGAGTAAATCGGTTAATGCAAACGTAATTGGTTCTGGTGATGCAAAAATAAATGTGAAAAATTATATAGACGCCAATGTTTCTGGAACGGGCGATATTATTTACAAAGGAAATCCAATTCAAAGAACAGTGAAAATAGAAGGTGCTGGCTCCATCGAACAAGCGGATGCGAACGGAAAATTATATTCGGATAACGGCAGCGATACCACAAAAATAAAAGTAGGAAATAAAAAATTGATTATTGTAGATAAAGACGATGATAACGCAGACAGCACTTCAGAAAAACATTTCTCGAAAAACAACAATCA
>DATLTG010000092.1:0-4266 GCA_035533735.1 Bacteroidia bacterium | reverse complement strand
AAATTCTTCATTGTTATAAGAATTTTCTTCAATAATGGTTCCTTTTATCCAAGTCCCACCAATATCAATTCCTAAATATTTCATTTTCCAATTTTTAGTTTTTAGTTTTTAGTTTTATTTCTCAACATTTTAAAAAATTTTGATAGAGCGTACTTTACTCACTGACACTATAGGCTGTGATATAATATAGTGTGGATTTTCCAAAAGATTAAAAATCGGCAAACATGAAGGCCCGATAGGTTCAAATTTTTTATAGGTTAAAACAAACTCCTGATGCCCAAGTGCTTCTGAACAACTTTGGCTGCCACTTGCTACCGAAACAACTTTTTCAAGAATTTCACTTCCCGCTTCATCAGTCGTAGAAGCTCCATTTAATATATTTCATGTCCAAAGAATTCTCCTCGTATAAATATTCCAAAAGTTCACTACATCCTCAAATTTCGTTGGATCATTCAATGTCTCTCCAATTTGTAAGTGATACTTTAATCAGAAAGACTATCCTTTCTATTCCACTTAACCGTTTCCAGGCCCTTACTGTACCTTATCGTGCATATACTCTTTTTCGATCAGCTCAAGTGTTTTACCCTTCGTTTCGATAATATTTATTCTTAAGTAAACAAATCCAATAAGGGTAGTTATGGACAAAAATAGAAAAGCATAACCCAAACCTATTTTTTGAGAAGCTTGCGAGGCCCCAAACAATCCAATTACTATTGGGAAAAATAAATTTAGTATGGTACTGATAACCCAATTAGCAAGCGACCCCATGGATACTCCTCTTGCTCTAATAATATTGGGAATCATTTCTGATAATAAAACCCACACAACTACTCCCTGAGACGCTGCAAAGAAAGCGATGTAGCTGACTAATAATAACACAAGCCAATAGCCGCCTATTTTCCCGAATACCAGCCCAAACCCAAACGTACCAAGCATTAAAAACATTCCAATTTGTCCAATCAGTAATAACTTTTTTCTGCCAACTTTATCAATTATCAACATAGCTAAAATTGTAAATATTAAATTTGTAACGCCAAGAATTACACTTTGTCCTAAAGACGAATCGTTTGAAAAGCCGGCAATACTGAATATTTGAGAAGAATAATAAAATACAATACCAATACCGGTTAATTGGCTAATAATCCCAACATTAATTCCAATAAAAGTGATGCGTTTAAATGGCTTTTTGAACAAATTAATTCTATTGCCTTTAACTTCAAGTTGTATCGATTCCTGAATTTGATTGATCGTGAAATCCGAATCCAGTTCCGAAGATGAAAGTTCTTCAATAGTTCGCGTGGCCTCTTGGATTTTCCCCTTTTTTACCAGCCACCTTGGGCTGTTTTTAACAGATAAAAGTAACAGAAAGAAAAAAATGGCAGGAAGGGTTCCGCTAATTAGCATCCAACGCCAGTTGTTTTCGCCAAAATTTACCAGTAAGTAATTCGTTAATAACGATAATAAAATTCCAAGCACGATTGCTAATTGAAAAGTAGAAGTTAACAGCCCCCGGTGTTTTGGAGGGGAAATTTCTGAAATGTAGACCGGGCACAGAACGGAAGCTCCTCCGATTGCTAATCCCCCAATTAATCTAAAAATAATAAACGTACTAATATTTGCGGACAGCCCGCAACCTAACGAGGATATAAAGAATATTAAAGCTAATAATTCCAGAATTAATTTTGCTCCATATTTGTCAGCAGGTTTACTCACCAAAAAAGTGCCGAGAATGCAACCTATCAAAGCAGAACTTACAGTCCAGCCTTGTTGTGACGGAGTAAGATTAAAATGCCTGATTAATTCAATCATGGCCCCATTGATTATCACGGTGTCATATCCAAAGAGCAAACCACCCAAGGCAGCTGCTATTGTACATTTTAAAAGGAGTTTATTCACTGTTTTAATTTAGACTCAAAATTCTTGTACTATTTTTTTGGTCGTGGTAATAAGATTTACACATGAATTCTTATGCGTTTAGAACTTCTCCGTATGCTTCGCCAATTAAACTCCAAACTTTGTCGGGCTCCGGGGCAGAAAGAAAAGTTCCTTTTCCGGCCCGGTAAGTCCACGAAAATATTGAGTCAACTCCTTCTTCCGCATAGACTTTAATTATCTTTTTAAGTGTTTGAAGATTCTCCGGGGAACGAAAAAAAGATTGTATCCAACGTTGGGATTTTTTATTATTTAACCTGGCCAATTCAACAGTTTTTTTTGCAAGATTTTTATGGGCGGAAATTGGATCATTACCATCTACAAGAATTGAAGTCGAAAATATATCATAATTAGGATTAAAAGCAGTTCTTTCCCAATCATCAAAACCTCTTGCATAGGAAGAATAAAAATGATTATCCGCAGGCAAAGAGCACTGAGTTACGGTCAATCCCTTATTTTCAGATTTTACAATTCTGCTCGCTTCAGATAAAATTTCATTCGCCTCATCAAAACGAAATTTGAGCACAGTTTGAGTAAGAATTTTTGGCATTTCGTAGCCATATTTATTTAGGAATTTCTTTTGCGTTAATGGATTTCGGCAAGTAAAGTCTGTTGTGCTTTGATAGGAAATTGGATAAACAGGCATTGCATAGTGGGGTTCGTCCCAAAAAAAACCATCGGCGTTGCATGTACGAGCTAATTCCTGAACTATATTCCAAAAGTATTCTCTGAAGGCAGGGGAGCTAGGTGAGGCCGCTGCTATTGGTTCGCCTGTAAGGGCGGTCCACTGCTTGTCAAAAATGCTACATTCCTGAAGAAATACGGATGGTGGTTCTCCACCAAAAAATTTACCAATACCCCATGTATTCAAATAAACTTTTAATCCGGCCTTTTTTGCAACATCTACAATTTTAGAAATATTTGGCTTCCAAAAAAACAAATCGAATTCTGTTAAGGCTAATAAAACTGCGTTACAGTTATATTTTCTCATTTCCTCAAAATCCTTTTTCGCATGTTCCACATATGATATCCCATAATAACTGACACCTGTCTCTGAAACTGGCATAATATTTTAATTTAAATTTTATCTATGTTAAAGAAATTTTACCCGTGGGCTGTATTTTCTCCGAAGCTCCATATTCTTTTCATCTCCGCCTGGTATGTTTGCGCTGGACCAAATAGGAGGGTGAATTTTACGCCGCATACATTCCTTTACACATTCAATTTCTAAGCGATGAGCAATATAAAAATCTATTGTACTGGAAATTCCCGTAATAGGCTGTTCTAACCCTTCCACTTTTATAACCGTATCTCCAAAAGGTACATAATTCTCGATATAGATATCTGAAACATCCGAAAGATGCTTTCCGCTTTTATGCCGGATTGGAAAATCCTTAGGAATGTTTTTATTCCAATCCTGCGACGAAATGCCAATAACCGTTGCACCTTTCTTCTGTGCTTCCATCGCACAGTCAATAGTCGGAGGATTGAAGCCATAGCTATGAAAGACTAAAATGACATCATCTTTACCTACACCATAGTAATCTACACTTGCGTTGCCGATACCATGCATTCGCTCATGAGGCAAATACATGTACGCAGGCGTAACCGGATGGATTGCAAAATCAATCATCGGACTCAAATTTGCCAATCCACCCGCCCGCCAAAATAATTCATGCATAACTAAGGTGGTGTGACCACCGCCACCATATACGTAAATCAATCTATCTTCAACGATTGCATCACACATTCTAGCCGCGGCTTTTAAAAGGTTCTTTTGTTGATTTTCTTCAAACTTTCCAATTAGCTCATTTAACACTTTAGAAAGCCTTAAGTCAGGTTTAATTGCTTGTTCTTTTTTCATCACATTATTTTTTTATTGTTATAAAACTATTTTATTTTTTAAGATAAAGAATACTAAAATTGGTTACTATATTCGCAATGTAAAATTTATTTTATTGCAATCAACCGCATCATTAAATAAAATGTAAATTTGAACATTAAATAATAAAAGATTGTACAGTTTTATACGATAGTACAAAATTATAAGTGGGTATTGTACTTTAAAAAAAACCGATATGTTTCTAGACACCAGCTCAACCCAAAACAGGAGAATTATCGACTTCACAAAGTATGGTTTTCATGATCTGCAAATACTTGGAAAATACAATTATAACAAAATTGGAAATAAACTTCGTAGCCATCGGCACAAAGGAATGTTAGAAATCTGCTATCTGGACAAAGGAAGCCAGTTTTTTGACGTAGATGGTCATAAATTTTTAGTAAAGGGTGGCGATGTTTTTCTACATTTTCCTGGCGAGTTACATGGCTCAG
>DATLTG010000091.1:0-3129 GCA_035533735.1 Bacteroidia bacterium | reverse complement strand
TTCAGTGAATGATAAAAAAGAATTTTTGGATGAAGAAGATTTACAAACACTAAAAAATATTTTTCAGCATTTTATTTTTGATGTTTTTGGATTGCAATCTGATATTTCCGAATCCAATAATAACAAACCATTGGATGGACTTATGAAAATGATTTTAGAATTCCGAAACGAAGCAAAAACAAAAAAAGATTTTTCTGTTTCCGATAAAATACGAGACGATTTAGATAAAATTAATATTAAAATAAATGATACTAAAGATGGCGTCAACTGGACAATTCAAGAATAATAAAAAAATATTTTATGGCATTGGATTTTTCATTCTTCTAATTAGCGCATGTAATAATCAGCCAAACAATCAAACCGATTCAACGGCTACATTGCCAGTTAAATCAACACCTCAAGTTATTACACCACAATTTAATGCCGATTCTGCTTACTCGTTTACAAAAGCGCAAGTGGATTTCGGTCCGCGAATTCCGGGGACAAAAGCACATGAAAATTGCGCCAATTATTTAGTTGCGAAATTAAAATCGTTCGGACTAAAAGTTATGGTACAAGAAGCAACCGTAACTACTTTCGACTCAAAATCATTTATTTTAAAAAACATTATTGCGTCTTATGAACCAGAAAACACCAATCGAATTTTACTAACTGCACATTGGGATACGCGTCCTTGGGCTGATTTAGACAACATTAATCCGACCAAACCTTTTGATGGAGCTGATGACGGAGCAAGCGGAGTGGGTGAATTATTGGAAGTGGCAAGACAACTCGGTTTACAAAAAGCGCAAACAGGTGTAGATATTGTACTTTTCGATATTGAAGATTATGGAAATCAAAATTCAGACGACCCAAATACTTGGTGTCTGGGCTCTCAATACTGGTCGAATCACTTGCCAACTCCAAACTATTCTCCCAAATATGGAATTCTGTTAGATATGGTTGGTGCTAAAAATGCAACGTTTCCGATGGAAGGAACTTCTATGCGTTTCGCGCCAAACGTTGTACAAAAAGTTTGGAACACAGCAGCACAATTAGGTTATTCAAATTATTTTATTGGCGCTACAACAGGCGAAACAACTGACGATCATTATTTTGTGAATTCTATAACTGGTATTCCAACTATTGATATTGTTGATTATAGACCTGCCAAAAAAAATTATCCCTATTTTCATCATTGCCATAGCGATAATATGAGCGTTATAACTACATCAACACTGAAAGTAGTTGGGCAAGTTTTACTCGAATTAATTTATCAAAACAAATAATTAAATCTCCCATATTATCTAAAATACATTTATGAAAAAAATATTTATTGCCTTATTGTGTTCCGCTGGAATTCTTTCAAACACTTCTGTTTACGGACAAATAACTTTTGTTAAAGGTTATATTATAGATTTAAAAGGAGACACATCAAAAGGAGAAATTCGACAAAATGAGAAAAAAGAAGTAGATAATTATTCGAAAGTATATTTTCGTGTTTCGGAACAAGCCGAAGGAAAAACTTATCGCGCAGTACGATTGAAAGAATACGGCTTTGGGGGACAAACATTTATTCAAAAAAAGGTAGAAGGCGAATTTGATTTTGTGCGTGTACTAGCAACAGGTGAATTAAATTTGTACGAAGTAAAATACGAGATGGAACAAGTTGGAAAAGTTGTGTTGGATTCTGATTTTTACGTAGAAAAAAGTACTGATTCAAAAGAAAATTTGATTCATATTAAATCCGGTAAATTCAAAAAAGAAATGTCGGAATTAACTGCAAAAGACACAAACCTTGCACAAGATTTGGAACAAAAAAAATACGATTATTCCGCCATTCAAGATGTTGTGGACGCATACAACCAATGGGCGAAAAAACAATAAATTATGGCTGAAAACAACAAAAAACTTTTTTTATTAGATGCTTTTGCTTTGATTTACAGGGCGTATTTTGCGTTTAGTAACAATCATCGCGTTAATTCAAAAGGACTGAACACATCAGCTATTCTTGGCTTTACAAATACTTTATTAGAAGTTTTAAAAAAAGAAAATCCTGGTTACATTGCTGTAGTTTTTGATACAGCAAAACCAACTGTGCGCCACATCGAGTTTGCCGATTACAAAGCACATCGAGAAGAAATGCCGGAAGATTTATCAAAATCAATTCCATATATCATCAAAGTAATTGAAGGTTTTAATATTCCTGTTATTTTTTCAGAAGGTTATGAAGCAGATGACGTAATTGGAACTCTCGCTAAAAAAGCCGAACAACAAGGTTTTATAACGTATATGATGACGCCAGACAAAGATTTTGGACAGTTAGTTTCGGAAAATATTTTTATTTACAAACCGGCTCGAATGGGAAATGGAGCAGAAAAAATGGGCATTGCAGAAGTTTGTAAAAAATGGGAAATCAAAAACGTACATCAGTTGATTGACATTTTAGGTTTGATGGGCGATAAAGTGGATAATATTCCAGGTATTCCTGGAGTGGGCGAAAAAACAGCAATCCAGCTTATTAAAGATTTTGGCAGCATTGAAAATTTATTAAAAAATACAGATAAATTAAAAGGAAAATTAAAAGAAAAAGTAGAACAAAATTCGGATAAAGCTATTCAATCAAAATGGCTGGCAACTATTATTTGTGATGTTCCGGTGGAATTTGAACCTGAACAATTAATAGTGAAAGAACGCAATAAAGAAGCCTTAAAAGAACTTTTTTCTGAACTTGAATTTCGCAGATTAGCAGAACAAGTTTTGGGCGAATCGTTGTTCGAAAAAAATAATTTTTCAAAAACAGAAAACGAAATAATTACAGCTCCGAAAAAAAATAATTCTGCACAAATAGATTTATTCGGACATACAGAAACAGTTGTTGAAAAAAATATTGTTTCCGCTGAAATAGCAGAACCGGAGAGTAAAACACTTGAAACGATTCAAACTGTTCGGCATGCATACCATTTAACAGATACGTCAGTAAAACAAGCTGATTTGATTCAATTACTTTCTGCCCAAAAAGGTTTTTGCTTTGATACAGAAACAACGGGAATTGATGCACATACTGCCGAATTAGTCGGAATGTCCTTTTCAATAAAACCTTTTGAAGCTTATTACATCCCTATTCCTGAAAACAAAGAAGAGGCGCAA
>DATLTG010000090.1:0-3206 GCA_035533735.1 Bacteroidia bacterium | reverse complement strand
TTCAATATCAGGATAAATTCCATGACCAAGATTGGCAATGTGTCGCGTTGGACCAAAAGCTTTCAACATTTTTTCGGTTTCTTTTTTTATGGTTGCAAAATCTGCGTAAAGCAAACAAGGATCCATATTTCCTTGAAGTGTTTTTGTTTCTCCGAAAATTTTTTTGGAATCGGCAATGTCCATATTCCAGTCTAAACCAATAGTAGCGCAGTTTAATTTTTTCATTTCTTCTAAAGCGAAAAATGCACCTTTTGCAAAAACAGTTATCGGCACTTCGGTAATGGCATTGCAAATTTCAGAAATGTAGTGTAATGAAAATTCGGAATATTGTTGTGGTGATAAGGCACCTGCCCAAGAATCGAAAAGCTGAATAATATCGGCACCTGCAGCAATTTGTGCTTTTAAATAATGAATGGTACTTTGTGTAATTTTGTGTAATAATTGATGCGAAAGTTGCGGTTGTGTATATAACATTTTCTTTGCTTTCGAAAATGTTTTTGAGCCGCTTCCTTCGGTCATATATGAGAAGATTGTCCAAGGTGCACCTGCAAAACCAATAATTGGCACACGACCGTTTAATTCCTTTTTAACCAATTTTATAGCATCCGTTACGTAATGCAAATCTTCGCCATTTGCGATACGTAATTTTTCCACATCTTGCTTATTTTTTATCGTATTTTCAAACCAAGGACCTTTGCTTTCAATCATTTGATATGGCAAACCCATAGCTTCAGGAATAACCAAAATATCGGAAAAAATAATGGCAGCATCCACACCTAAAATATCAACTGGTTGAATGGTAACTTCGGCTGCAAATTCAGGTGTTTCCACCAATTCTTTAAAGCCTCCCATTTTTGCACGCACTTCTCGATACTCCGGAAGTATGCGTCCAGCTTGGCGCATCAGCCAAACGGGAGTGCGTTCTGTCTTTTCACCTCTCGCTGCACGAAGCAATAAATCGTTCTGTAATTTCATGCCGCAAATTAACGATTTTTATTAATGGCTAATTGAATTGAATAATAGTTTGCTGGAAAAAAGTTATTTTTGAAAATAAATAGTACAGAAATATTAAGATGAAGTATTTTTTAATTTTGATAATATCCGTTTTTATTGCGTGCAATAACACTAATAAAACTGATATTAAAGCTGTAAATGTTGGAAAATCTGACACAACTAAATTGTTTGTTCCAAAAAATGATCTTCAAAAAAATAATTTGAAAGGACGTGTAAAAAACATAACGGAGCATTGTTATTATGCAAAAGAAAAAAACGGAAAACTTAAAAAACTCAAATTGAGTTATTGGGTTATTTATAAATACGACAGTCTTGGAAATCGGCTATTAGAAAGCGAGTATGACAACGAAGGTTTTTATGATGGAGATACAACAAATACTACTTATAGGTATAAATATGATACTAAAAGAAATATAATTGAAAAGTATCAAGGCAATGACAGTTTGTTTCAGGATAGTGAAATTAAATTTATCTGTAAATACGATATAAATAGAAGGAAAATAGAAGAAGATAATTATTGGAATTTAACATTAGATTTCAAATTGTTTTTTAAATATGACACCAAGGGAAATATGACAGAAGAAGATGATTATGAAAATGGAAATCTTTTAGTAGATAAAATGCTTTATAGTTACGATAGTATAGGCAATATGATAGAAGAAATTCATTTTACATTTCCTAGTGAGGTGGGATATAAAAAAAAGGGAGAGGATAAAAATTTTTTCAAATATGATAGCAATAGAAATCTAATTGAACTTTTTTCATGTAACTTAAAAGATACATTTTTAGAATATTCAAAAAAATATGACAATAAAAACAATCAAATAAAATACACTGTTTATAATGAAAACAACACTTTTCAATCATCCACCGAATATAAATATGATTATGATAAAACGGGAAATTGGATTCGCGAAATTGATTTTGAGCATAACAAACCGACAATGATTACAGAACGAGTAATAGAATATTATTAATAAATCTTCCGAAAAATATTTTTTTGAAAGTAAAGAGAATGATTATTTTATTTCGAAAGAAAGTATTTTTTCATTTTCGAGATAGGCATCCAATACATCGCCAATAGAAACAGCTCCAACTCCTTCGGGAGTTCCGGTAAAAATTAAATCTCCGGTTTTTAATGTTACAAATTTAGAAACGTACGAAACAACTTTATTGAACGAAAAAATCAAATCTGTCGAATTGCCTTTTTGTACCGTTTTGTTATTTATGTCAAGGTGAAAATTTATTTTTTCAGACGATTTTAATTTTGATAAAGGCATAAATTCGCTGATAGGAGCAGATCCGTCAAAGGCTTTCGCTATTTCCCAAGGCAAGCCTTTTTCTTTACATTTTTTTTGCAAGTCGCGCGCAGTAAAATCAATACCAATGCCAATTTCGCTGTAATATTTGTGTGCAAATTTCTCGTCAATATTTTTACCGTTTTTAGAAATCTTTAAAACTAATTCTACTTCGTGATGAATTTCTTTTGAAAAATCTGGCAAATAAAATGGCTGATTATTTTTTATAAGTGCGGTTTCGGGTTTCATAAAAAACACAGGTTCTTCGGGAACTGCGCTGTTCATTTCTTTAGCGTGATTTGCGTAATTTCTGCCGATGCAAATAATTTTCATTGAAAAAAATATTTTTAAAATATAATTTTTAGGAAGGTTTATTCGTCATATTTCGTAAACGAATAGCAGTAATAATTTTTTTTGTATGCAGCGGAAAGTCGCCATCCATCATCCAATTGTAATAAGAAGGTTCTGATTTGAATACATTTTCAACCGGATTGTTTTTATGTTTTCCGAAATTAAAAACTTCCACTCCTTTTTCATCAAAAATAATTCTGCCGGCTAAATCCGCGTTTTTACTTCGCGATGAAAATTCGTGCAAAAAAGCAGTATCGTTTTTTAATTCTGGATATTTATCCAACTGTGCTTCTAAAACTTCGTACGTAGCAATTATGTCGGCTTCCGCGCTGTGTGCATTTTCTAATTCTTTCGAACAATAAAATTTATAAGCAGCACTGAGTGTGCGCTGTTCCATTTGATGAAAAATATTTTGTACATCAATTAATTTTCTGCCTTTAATTTCAAAGTCAATATCGGCTCGTAAAAATTCTTCTACCAACAAGGGAATGTCAAATTTATTGGAGTTAAAACCGGCTAAATCACAATTTTCAAGAAATCCCG
>DATLTG010000089.1:0-4154 GCA_035533735.1 Bacteroidia bacterium | reverse complement strand
TTTTTAATGGGAATGGCAATTTTAGTTATTTCGGTTGCACTTGTTTTTGTATTGCACATTCACACAAAAATTACCGAAACAAGCATTATTTTAGATGGTTTATGGACTTCGCGAAAAGTAAAAATTGATTTGAAAAGTATCGTTTCTGTGAAAAAAATATTCTATGGAAAATACAATTTAAAATTACCGGCTTATAATTTACATTCCAAAGGAAAAATTCGATTTTATACAGGAGGTTACGAAGCCGTAGAACTGACTGATAAAGATGGATTGCGCTATCGCATTGGTTCTCAAAAAGCTGATGAATTATTGAGTGTAATGGAAAATTGTTTAGCACGTAAATAAAAATAATTTTGATGATGAATTTAGATTTAATAAACAAAAATGCACTTGTCTGTGGAAGTACGCAAGGAATTGGAAAAGCAATTGCGCTTCAATTGGCTGAAATGGGCGCAAACGTTACGCTTATCGCTAGAAATGAAACCGCTTTAAAATCAGTTTTACAAGAATTAGATTCTAAAAAAAAGCAACAGCATTCTTATTTATGTGTTGATTTTTCCAATCCGAATGAATTGAAAGAAAAGATAAATTCATTCGCGAATAAAAATGCCATTCATATATTAATTAATAATACTGGTGGACCTGCTGGCGGACCCGTTTTGACAGCTAAGCCAGAAGAATTTATACAAGCATTTTCGAATCACTTAATTTGCAATCAGCTTTTAGTGCAAGCTTTTGCGGACGGAATGAAAAAAGCGAATTATGGACGAATCATAAATATTATTTCTACTTCTGTAAAACAACCAATAAAAGGATTAGGCGTTTCCAATACTATTCGCGCAGCTGTTGCTAATTGGGCAAAAACACTTTCTATGGAATTAGCGCCTTTCGGAATTACGGTAAACAATGTACTTCCCGGAGCTACTAAAACCATACGTTTGGAAGCTATTTTAGAAAATAAATCGAAAAAAACGGGTGCATCCATTGAAAAAGCTGCGGATGAAATGCTAAGTGAAATTCCGGCAGGACGTTTTGCTTAAGCTGATGAAATTGCCAATGCTGTTGCCTTTTTAGCATCTCCTGCGGCAGCTTATATCAACGGAATTAATTTGCCGGTGGATGGTGGCAGAACCGCTTGTTTGTAAAAAAAATATTTCGACAAAATTATTTTTAAAATGAAATTAAAAGAAATTACCAATTGTATTGAATCGGTTGCTCCTTTGGCTTTTCAAGAATCTTACGACAATTCAGGTTTGCTTATTGGAAATGAAAATTCGGAGATTAATGGTGTTTTAATTTGCATTGATTGTACCGAAGAAATTATTGACGAAGCGATTCGTAAAAAATGCAATTTAGTGCTGGCGCATCATCCCATAATTTTTGAAGGATTAAAAAAAATAACGGGTAAAAATTATATCCAACGAACCATTCTGAAAGCGATAAAAAATGATATTGCTATTTATGCTGCTCATACTAATTTAGATAATGTGGCGAATGGTGTCAATAAAAAAATAGCCGATAAAATTGGTTTAATAAACACGAAAATATTATCTCCGAAAAATAATTTTTTGAGAAAACTTGTTACGTTTTGTCCAACTGAACATGCAGATAAAGTTCGAAATGCTTTATTTTCGGCAGGTGCCGGAACAATTGGGAATTACGAAATGTGTAGTTTTAATGCCACTGGTTTTGGAACTTTTAAAGGAAATAAAGCCGCTCAACCTTTTGTCGGAAAAAAAGGACAATTACATGCCGAAAACGAAGTGAAAATAGAATCCATTTTTCCATTTTATCTTGAAGAAAAAATTATTTCAAAACTAATAGAAACGCATCCTTACGAAGAAGTAGCTTATGATATTTACGCGCTCGAAAATAAATTTTTAACAGTTGGTTCCGGAATGATTGGAGAACTTCCGAAAAAGGAAAAGGTAATGTCATTTTTAAGCAGAATTAAGAAAACGATGCAAACGGATTGCATTCGCTACACGAAGTTTTCGAAAGAAAAAGAAAAAGACATTAAAACCGTTGCTATTTGTGGCGGTTCGGGAAGTTTTTTATTGTCAGATGCCATTGCTGCAAAAGCAGATATTTTTATTACAGCCGATTTTAAATATCATCAGTTTTTTGATGCCGAAAATAGCTTGATAATAGCGGATATCGGGCATTATGAGAGTGAGCAATTTACGAAAGAATTATTTTATGATATTCTTATCGAAAAATTTCCTAAATTTGCGCTCCATTTATCAAAAACCAATACAAATCCAATTAACTATTTATAAAAAATGGCAAAAGCGAAAAGTCACACAGACGATAAATTAGAAGTTCCTGTTGAAGCCAAATTAAAGGCTTTGTGTCAGTTACAAGAAATTGATTCTAAAATCGACAAAATTAGAACAGTAAGAGGAGAATTGCCTATCGAAGTAAACGATTTGGAAGATATAGTTACTGGTTTACAA
This sequence comes from Bacteroidia bacterium, assembly GCA_035533735.1. Taxonomy (GTDB): domain Bacteria; phylum Bacteroidota; class Bacteroidia; order DATLTG01; family DATLTG01; genus DATLTG01. Next base: position 1,698 of record DATLTG010000089.1, on the reverse strand, counting down.
ACTCGTTTAGAGAATTTTGAAAAAGAAATTGCTGACTATGAGCAATCAATTTTAGATAAAAAAAATACTGTCAAAGAATCAAATGCTTTGATAAAAAAATACGAAGGACAACAAAATAAAGTGCGTAATAATCGTGAGTACGATTCGATTACCAAAGAATTGGAATTTCAAAATTTAGAAATTCAATTAAGTGAAAAACGTATCAAAGAATACAAAGCTGGCATTGCAGCAAAAAAAGAAATTATTGAGCAATCTGCTGATGAGTTAGCGCATCGTAAAAAAGAATTGAAACAAAAGAAAAGCGAGCTGGAAGATATTACCAAGGAAACTGAAAAAGAAGAAGCCGCTTTATTGAAAAAATCAAAAGTAGCTGAAAGTTTGATAGAAGATCGTTTGCTTTCTGCTTACAAAAGAATTCGTTCCAATGCCATTAATGGTTTGGGTGTAGTTTCCGTTCAACGTGATGCTTGCGGAGGTTGTTTTAATAAAATTCCGCCTCAACGTCAGTTGGATATTAGTATGCACAAAAAAGTTATTGTGTGCGAACATTGCGGAAGAATTTTGGTTGATGAAATTTTATTATCTGAAAAATCAACAAAAGTAACTGCTTAAAAATAAATTTTTATAGAAATCCCTTTTCACGAAAACTGAAAAGGGATTTTTTTGCTCAAAAAAACATTTTTATTTGAGAATTGTTTTTTAAATTGCAGTTGAAATAATACTTGAGTAGCCCCAAAAAATACAAAAAGATGTTCTTAAAAAAGAATAAAAAACTTATAATACTATTTATAGTCGCATTGTATTTTTTCATTACTTCGATTGTTAGTTTTTGTTTTATTGTTTTAGCATTAATTGGTACGATAACAAATGATGAAGGAATACTTTCTTTAATTTTACTATTGTCGTTATTATTGTTTACTCTTTTTTTAATTTACATTAATTCCGAAATTTTGTTTTCTATATCTCGTCAAAAAGAGATACTGAAATATCTTGTTATTGACAAATATTTTACATTATTTCAGATAATTCAATTTAAAATATTTGGTTTTTTTTATTTTTTTGTTTTTGGTCCAGAAATAACTTTTTATTTAATTAAAGATAATTCGGTATATACGACAGGTGTTTTTAAAGAAGCATTCCAATTTGAAGTTAAATTATGCCACAGTAATGCCTCAAATGTAAATTTAGTTGGAGTAAATTTAATTGTAATAGTTGTATTTGTTATTATAAGTTATTTGATAAAGTCTATTGATAAAGAGCAATTGCAATTTGGAATTGTTTCTGTGTTAAAAAAGGCATACAAAGAATCGAGAATTAAATAAAAGTTGGTTATTACTCGAAGAAATAAATAAATCCCTTTTCACGAAAACTGAAAAGGGATTTTTTTTAACCACATCCTCAGCTCTTCTCCAAAGTAGAAGCTGTTTAAAAGAAGCCCCTTAAGTGCGACTTCATTTTATTGTACAACCAATTTTCCATTCGAAACATTTTTTCCATCTTCCGAAACCACTTTATAGAAATAAATTCCTTTGGCTTTTCCACTTAAATTAATTTGCGTTTGCGAAGTATTAAGTGTTGTAGAAATTATTTTTTCGCCTAACAAATTGTAAATTTCTAAATTTTGTTTTTGAAAATTATTTTTTTGAACGATGTTGAAAATTCCATTGCTTGGATTTGGAAAAACATTGATTGAAGCAG
>DATLTG010000088.1:0-4174 GCA_035533735.1 Bacteroidia bacterium | reverse complement strand
TTGATACTAAATACTTGATACTAAATACTTGATACTAAATACTTGATACTAAGTACTTGATACTAAATACTTGATACTAAGTACTAAGTACTTAATGATTTACCACCAATTTAGCTGAATACTTTTGAAGTGAATTATTCACAGTTATAAAATAAACTCCGTTATTAAAATTACTTATATCCAAAGGAACCGTATTGTTACCAACGTTAGTAGCAATTTGTTGCGTTTTAATTAAACGCCCGGTATAATCGTAAATTTTAAGCATTGCAGTTCCAATTATTGGAGAAACAAAATTAACTACTGCTTCATTTGAAACAGGATTTGGAATCAAAGATAATTTAGCTTTTCCTGAAGCATCAACTGTTACAGAAACTACTTTAGAGTACGTAAAATTTCCATCGAAATCGGTTTGTTTTAAACGATAATAATCAACTCCCTTTACAGGATTTTTGTCAATTGCAGAATAGGTAAGTTTTTGTGTGCTGTTATCTGCACCATTTACAGTATCAACGGTTGTATAATTAATTCCATCTAATGTTCGCTCAACCGTAAAATAATTGTTATTTGTTTCTGAAGCAGTTGCCCAATTCAAATTGGTAATATTTGTAGTAGCATTGTATTTAGCAGTAAATTTTAAAAGTTGTATTGGCAAACAACCTCCTTCAGTAATTTTAATTTTTTGTGTAGCCGTTTGTCCGCATGCATCTTTAATAGTAATGGTGTAAGTGGTAGTAGCCGAAACAGTAGCAGTTGTTGGATTAGTAGTAGTGCTACTTAAACCTGTTGCGGGAGACCATGAATACGTATAACCTGGAACACCATAACTTCCAGTTGCTTTTAAATTGGTAGTGTGCCCATAACAAACGGTTGAACCGGTAGAACTGGTTGGTGGTGCAGGTTGAGTAACGGTATTTCCAATAACTTCTATTGACCAATTTGACGCAGCTTCAATATAATAATTACTGCATGGGTTGTAATTCCAATCATTCCAAAAATACAATGTAAAATTCAAATTATAAGGAGTGCATGCAGGAGCGGGAACGCAAGAACTAACATCACTGTAAAAACTTAAGTAACCTGTACCGCAAGTTCCATAATCGTAAGGCCAAGAGGCACATGCCCATATAGCTCCTGAAGAAACAGTAGGACTTTGGCAAGTTCCAAGTCCAATAAATATTCCTGCGTAAATTTTATTATGGTGACTCCAATAGCCATTATTTCCTTGATATGGTGCAAGGAATTGTAAATCGGTAATGGTGCAATTTGCAGGTGTTAGAACAGATAAGCTATTAGAACAACCTAAGTAACCATTATCATCATAATCTGAACCGCTAACATTAGTTAGTAAAATAGTTCCTGTGGTTGTTGGATCAATGGTTACCGGATAATGAGTACTGGTATCATTCAAAAAGGCAACAGGTGTATAAATATCAAAAACATTGTTATTGATTTCATACGCAATTGTAGTGTCATTAGATGAGATGTCGTGTAAATGTCCTTGTAAAATAGCAAAGCGTGTGCTATCGCCTTGACTAAAATATATGTCGCCAACCCAATGATTGCTACTGTTCATAGCTCCATTTCCCATTCCTGTAGTTAAGTCAGCAGGTATATTCATGCTGTCTCTTACAATCAACCAACCATTATTCAAACTTAAATTAGAATTGATAATAAAATTTGTTTCAAAACTTCCAGTTCCGGCAGTAATTTTCAAATCAATATTTGGAAATATATTGTAAATCATAGCGCCATCATCACCAACAGAATAATTGCTCCAATTAGCACTTCCAAGATTGGTGATAATACCAAGTGTATCTTTGTGTAACAATTGTAATTTTCTGGCAAATTGCATTTCATTGCTTCCATTGGTGATAGAGATAAAACCATTACCAATGTCTATTTTAGTTGGGCAAACTTGATGTGGTGCTGTGAATATTTTTTGCGAATAAGAGAACGGTTTTAAACGTGGATCAATAGCGCGAAAAAAATGACTTGCTGTGTCGTAATAATTTATTGGATTCAGTGATTTTTGTATAGCAATTGTTGTGTCTGTATGACCTGAAGTAATTTTTACATAATAACGACTATATAAAGTTCTTTTTTGTATCAACTCCAAATAACTTGTATTAGGCACATCATAAGGTAAAATGCCAAAATCAGGATTATTTTGATATTTAAGAGGCGTTAATTTTCTTAATTGAGGAGAAATATTTTTATTGTCAACAGTAAAAGTTGTGTAGTTATCAACTTTGCTTTTCAAGCCTCCGCCAGTTCTTGGAGTCATTTGACCAAAAGCAGTGCTATTTAAAATAATCAAAATAGCGAAAACGGTAATTTTTTTCGTATTCATAATTTCTTTTTTTTCGTACTATTAACAAAACACCTAAAAATAAAAGTAGAAAGGTGTTGGTAGAATTTTTTGGGCTTAAGTCAGCCGTTAGAATTTAAACTCTACTGCGAAGTTAACCTAAACTTATTTAATACACAAATTAATTTTAAAGTGATTAAGTAATTGTAATCAAATTGATTATTGACAATGGAGAGTTGAAAATTATTTTTGTAATAAGGCAAACAAAACGTTCATTCTGTCCGAAGAAGCCCCATCCCCAACCCTTCTCCTCCGAGGGAGTCCTACGGACAAGGAGTATAATGGAATTTGTATGCTGAACAGTGTGAAGCATCTCTGCGCGAAGTTTAAAGTTGGCAAGTTTAGATTGTTTTGAAAATTGGAGATTTAGGAATTGCGAATAAGGATTATTTTTAATCTAACATCCTTAATCCAAATACTAATTTAGATTCTTCGTTGCACTCAGATGAAAAGACAAGTGAAATTTAGTTATACAACAAAAAAATTGTCGGGCGTTTATGAATGTCCGGCAATTTTTTTTGCCATTCAGCTATACGTTGTGTTATAATCATTTCTGACGGAAGTGTTATATCGCAAGCCACACAAAGCAATGTGTTGGAAGCACAAGAAGCAAGAATATCTTCCAATAAATGCTGATTTCGATAAGGCGTTTCTATAAAAATTTGTGTTTGCTGCTTTTGAAAAATATTTTTTTCCAGCTCCTTTATTTTTCGGACACGATCATTTTTTTCTTTTGGCAAATAGCCGTGAAAAGTAAAATTTTGTCCGTTAAATCCGGAAGCCATTAATGCTAACAAAATAGAAGAAGGACCTGTAAGCGGAACTACTTTTATTTTTTTTTGATGTGCTAATTTTACCATCACAGCTCCAGGATCTGCAATACACGGACAACCAGCTTCGGAAATAATTCCCATATTTTTACCGGATTCAATTGCATTCAGATAAGAAGAAAAAATTTCCGGAGTTGATTGTGTGTTTAATACGTAAAGTGAAATATCGTTGAGTGATTTTTTAATGCCCATTTTTTTAAGAAAATGTCGTGCAGATTTTTCATTTTCCACAATGTAATCATCAATTTCATTAATTATTTTTTCAATGTGCGAAGGCAGACTTTCCGATATTTCTGCTTCAACGCCCAATGTTGTTGGGATAAGATAAAGTGTGCCTTTTGTATTCATGCCAAAAATTATTTTAAATCTATTAAAATAGAATCGCAAGCTTTATCAAGCAATTGAAAAACATTTTCAAAACCATCATCGCCTCCAAAATATGGATCCGGAACACTTTCATTTTTTTTAGGATGTAAACGATTGAGAATTAATTCTACTTTATTTTTATCGTACTTGTTTCGTGCAAAGCTTAAAATATCGTTGTAATTAGAAATATCCATTGCGAAAATAATATCAAAAGCATCAAAATCTTTTACTGAAAATTGCCGCGCTTTTAATTTCGAAATATCAATGTGATGCGTTTCTGCATTCTGTATCGTCCTAATATTTGGATGTTCGCCAATATGATAATTAGAAGTTCCAGCAGAATCAACAATAATAGGAAAGCCAATGGCACTTGCTTTTTCTCTTAAAATGCCTTCTGCAATTGGCGAACGACATATATTGCCCAAACAAACCATTAAAATTTTTTTCACAACAATTTATATATTTCGATTTTAATTGAAATAAAAAAGGAATTCCGAAGAACTCCTTTTTTATTAAAAAATGTTATCTCATTCCAGTTATTGAATACTAATTTTTTTGTTCAACTCATCTATATAAGCTTTGAAACGTTTATCGGTATCCATTAAATTGT
>DATLTG010000087.1:0-3833 GCA_035533735.1 Bacteroidia bacterium | reverse complement strand
TTTTTAATTTAAAAAATATTTTTTTTGAATTAAATTATGTTCCGCAGGAACAAAATGTCTGTAGAAATAGTAAAATAAAAATACAAGAAAATCCCGTAGGGATGATATAAAACATATTAAAAAATGTGTCATTTCTTATTTTCTTTTTCCTTAATGAAAAAGAAACAAAAAATCAAGAAAACATAATCGCTTACACACAAGCACCTCGGCATCGTATGTTTTCATTGCCAGCACGCGGTTTCAAAATTTATTTTTTTGATATTATAATTTATTGAAAAGCCTTTTTTAAATTAGCACTTATTTGTTTAAATATTAATTCATTTCTTTCCAACATATTATCTCTAACAAAGAGAAAATCATTTACTTTTTGGGTAAGAGTTTTGTCGCCTTCCCTATAAAAAAACATATCATGTAGTTTTGAATTAATTAAAAGCATATTTTTTAAAATTGATGAAAAATTTTCATGCTCGTGTTCATCAAAATAAATATTTAACTCCAAAACACTTCTTCTTAGCTCATTAATATGAGGAAAAATAATTTTATCAATTTCCTTAGTCGTGAGTTTGTTCTGCAAAATATCCCAAATCGCTATGCCTTTCCACATATGTTCAGTTTTTGCACAACTTAAAAAAAATAAGCTAACTGATTCAAGTTTTTTCTGTTGAAAAAGTTCATGATTAATTCCAGCTTTTTTCGCTCGCAAATCAAAAACATTTTTAATTAAGTAGCCAATACCTAGTAAAATTAGTGTTGTTTGGCTCCAATATGTAGTTAGAATTTCTTTCATAAACAAAAATTATTGAAATGCTATTATACCTGAACCAAAAATATATATTTCTACTTCCTATATTTCTTCTCGATTTTAAACACTTCCGAAAAAATATTTTTTTCGATGGAATTAAATTTTATTCCTCTGCGTTGCATTACTTTTTCAGCAACTTCGCAAGCTGTATTTAATTTATAATCGGTAAAACCATTTGCTCCTCCCCAAGAAAATGAAGGAATAAATTTTGGAGGGAATCCAGAACCAAAAATATTCGCGCTCACTCCCACAACTGTTCCGGTGTTAAACATAGTATTAATGCCACATTTGGAATGGTCGCCCATAATTAATCCGCAAAAAGTCAAGCCTGTATTTTTAAAATATTTTGCAGGATAATTCCACAATTTAACTTCGGAATAATTATTTTTTAAATTGGAATTATTAGTGTCTGCGCCCAAATTGCACCATTCGCCAATTACAGAATTTCCCAGAAAACCATCGTGTGCTTTATTGGAATATCCAAAAACAACCGAATTATTTAGCTCTCCTCCTACTTTGGAATGCGGACCGATAGTAGTTGCTCCGTAAATTTTTGTTCCCATTTTAAGAGTGGAATGTTCGCACAATGCAAACGGTCCGCGTACCAACGAACCTTCCATAATTTCAGCGTCTTTGCCAATATAAATAGGTCCGGCAGAAGCATTTAAAACAGCACATTCCACAACAGCCCCTTTCTCTAAAAAAATATTTTTTTCGCCAATAATTTTATTGCTTTTACTGATACTTTGCGATTTCTTATTTTTGGTAAGTAGTTTAAAATCGGCTTCAATAGCTTCCCCATTTTTTGAAAAAATATCGTACAAAAAATTAATTTCTAAAAATTTTTTTTCGCGACTTTCAATATCAATTGCATTTTTAGGAGATGTCGGTAAAGCTTTGTCTTCACCAGTATTGATGGCAATAACCGTATTTTTATGTGTTAGAATTTGGTAGGATTTTAATTTTTTAATTTCCTCAACAAGCGTTTCAGTAGGCAAAATACTGCTGTTTATCCAGACATTATTTTTGCCTTTTTGATATGCAATTGGAAATTTTTTTTTCAAATAATCAATTGTTTCCGAAGAAGTTTTTGTTCCAAGTAAATGCTCCCATTTTTCGCGAATGGTAAGTATTCCGATGCGAATATCAGCAATCGGTCTGGTAAAAGTGAGAGGCAATAAATTGCCTCTCACCACTTCATCATCAAATAAAATAAAATTCATTAGCAATTATTTTACGCCCATTTTTTTAGCAATTTCTTTTGGAATGGATGCTTTATCAACCATTATATCCGTTGTATTCAACTCCACATAAGCAGCCGAGGCGAAAAAATAACCACCTAAATCACCTTTTGTTCCCCAAGAATTTTTTATCTTATAATATTTGGTACCGTCTTGAGCTGTGTAAATACCAACTATTTGCATTCCATGATCGTCTTGTGTAACATAATTATCAAAATCTTTTTGACGCATATCTTGAGTTATTGTCATTTGTTGAACTGGATGTAAAAACAAACTATCTACTTCTTTTTTGCTTGTAAAATCGCTCCAATCTTTATCTGGAACAATGGCTAAACCATTTTTATAAGAGAATCCTAAATTACTTACATCAGCACCCCAAGCAACTGTATATCCATTGTTAATCGCATTATCAATAATAGACATTAAATCAGCCAACGGTACATTATAATCTTCGTCCCAAGCCCAATTATCTTGAACTTCCAATGGAAATTGTGTGTAAAAAGGATGATGTGTAAAAGAAGTTAATTCCAAATAATCTTCCGGATGCAAATCCAACGATTTTGCATAAGATTGTGGTGTGTAGGATTTTCCTTGATATTCGAAAGTTGTGGGAAGTGGTCCTAAATAAGCATTCAAAATATTATCAAAAGCAGTATGCCATTCAGGCGATAATTTACCAGCAGGTGCACTTATTACAGCATCTAAAAATGCTTTTAATACTTTGTCTAATTCATCGTGATTGTATTTTTTTTCTCCGTCTTGCAAACCATTGTAAACAGCATTTGGAACAGCTCCGTATTTTTCTAAAACAGCTCTCACATCGTGCGCTTCGCCACCTGGTCCAAATGTTAAATTTCCGTGCATACGAACGTATTTTTCAGCTTTATCAGAATACGTGTGCCAAACGGTAAACATTTCTGATAAATCCATATTTCCTTTTCCATTGCGGATTAACTCTGATTCAAAAAAGGAAGTAGTAGAAAAATCCCAACAAGTTCCAGTTTGAGATTGATCTTTTACTGAAGTAGCTTCAATATCTTTCACTTTAGTAAAAATATATCCACCACCTTTTTTATTACGAATGGTATCATTTTGCGCATTTGAACTCACCGAAAACCCCATTACCACAAGTAATGCAAGACTAAATTGTTTCATTTTTTTCATATTTATTTATTTTTGTTTTTGTTTTTCCGCTGTAGCGGGATCATTTTTTTTGTTAAGCATATCAATGTAAGTATCTACATTACGTAAAAAATATTTCATGCCTTTTGAAACATCCGTTTCAATCATCAAATCATAAATTTCGCCATATTCTTCGGTGTATTTACCCACTTTGCATTTGGCTTTAGAAAGTGCAGCAATGTAGGTAAGCGGAAAAAAATCATGAATATTCAAATCCAATAAAATATCGTGTTCTTCGGCAATAAAATTATTGATATATAAATCGTTTGGTTTTTGATGCCAATTTAATTCCTTTACAGAAAAAAAAGTGTATTCTAATTTTGAATAGCTCATTGACATCAACTCTTTGGTGGTGTAATAGCCAACTACTTTTACTTTTTTTCCTAATTCTTTCAAATAAGCTACGTATTTTTTCACCAATTCGAATTCTTCTCTTTCATCTGCATTAAAAAGCAAAGCAACAGTTTTTGCATCGGCTAAATTCAGTAAATTTTTTTTTCGATGCAGTAAAGAAATCTCTTTTTGCATGAACCGTTTTCCGAAATTTTCTTTTACCTTTTGAATGAGAGCCACTTTCGTACGCTTTATCTCGCAAATGTAACTAAATT
>DATLTG010000086.1:0-3054 GCA_035533735.1 Bacteroidia bacterium | reverse complement strand
CAGCTATCGTAATTAAAAATGGCATGAAAAAAATTATCAATAGTTCAATAATTTTACTAATTCTATTTATATGTTTAGAGAGATTTACATTTTATAGTTTTAAGACTTTAATACCTTTTTATTTAGCAAATAAGATTGGATTACATAGTTACACTACGGATTGGATCTTTGGATATATTCGATTACTTACATTTTGCTCATATATAATCTCTGCAATACTAATTGATAGAGTTAGACTATTTCGTAACTTAAAGATTTATTTTATTCCAATTCTACTCGCTCTTTTTTTATGTGTTTTTAATTCAACTGCAACTATATTTATTGGTATTTCATTACTTGTTTTAACTAGTAAATTAATTGCAATAAATGTATTTGTAAAAATATTTGAAAGTTTTGATACTGACACTCCATTTGATGACAGATTATATTTATTGATAATTTTAGCTATAAATGTATTTAGCGCATTATCAACAATAATTTTTGGTATTGTTGGATTTTCTCGATTCATAAATTTAGCATTTTCATTGTCAAACATAATTATCTGGATTGTATTTGGAATTTTGTTTTTCAAATTTTATAAAAATGAAGAAAAACCTAAAACTGAGTTTGTAGATAATCATATATTTTCACAGTCTTTTTTAATATTAGGAATGTGTTTTCTTGGATTTGTAATTTTCTATCTCCTTGATTCACGTTTTTCAGCTATACGCGATAAGGTTGCAAGTTCCGATTCGATAATTTCCACATTATATTTTATCCCATTTTCTTTAGCCTTTCTAATTGGGATATTTTTTTTATTTGTCAAAAGATTTTCTGCAATTAGTAAAATAATTTTGGGACTAATATTACTTTCTATTGAAGGTCTATTTATTTATTTTTTGAATTTTTATATAAATAATATTCACACATTCTCTTTGATTTTTGACTCAGTAAGTAACGCTATGGAATTGATAATTACACCATCCATATTAGCTTTAATCATCATAAATAGTAAGATTGAATTAAAGGCTACAATGCTATCCTTATTTTATATTCTACTATATGCAATCGAATATATTAATGCTTATTTATTGAAAATTAATCTTGGAAGTATGATAATCATTTCAGAATTAATTCTTTTTGGTTTATTCTATTTAGTACTGAGATATAAAAGACTATCAAAGGATAAAAAATTGATAATAGAACGTTAATAGTAACTTTATTTATGAAAATTGACTTCGACAATATAGAAAAACACATAATAAAAATGGAAGATTGTCAATTAAAATGGCGGTTTACAGAAAAGAAATATGATTTACTTCAAAAAAAAGATTTAGAGCTACTAAAACCATTAGATAAATTAGCTTCAACTTTTTTAGCTGACTATATTTCCAATTCAACATTACATCAAAACCTTCCATTTAAAAAAGGTTTCTTTAAAACTCTTGAAAAAGCAAAAGTAATAGAAGGCAATGAGCAAGAAATTAAAAAATGGCTTTATCAACTAAAACTCCCATTTGACAAGGAAATTTATTTATCTTGGGACAATCAAAATGCAATGATTGTACCTTGTAATCTTTTAATAAAATACTTCGAAAGCTTCTATTATAGCAGTTCAGACGACTTAACTGTATTTGACAAAAAATTAAATTGGGCAATTTTATTTTTTCACGAAGACGAAATTTATTTTGGGACAAATGAATAAATTAAAGTTTAGTTTATTCATCTTATTTCCTCCTACAAAACATAACAGCAATTGAAAAAAAATAATTTTCAATTTTCCATTATCAATTATAAATTATTAGTTCAACTTCTCTTTTAAATACTGTCCTGTATAGGATTCTGTGCATTTAACAAGTGCTTCGGGAGTTCCTTCAAAAACAATATTTCCACCGGCATCACCACCTTCTTTTCCGATATCAATAATCCAATCGGCAGATTTAATAATTTCGGAATTATGTTCGATAATAACAAGTGTATGTCCGTTTTCAACAAGCGCATTAAAAGCATCCAACAGCTTTTTTATATCGTGAAAATGCAAACCTGTTGTTGGTTCGTCAAACACAAATAAAGTGGCAGGTGTGTGTGTGCCATGACTTAAAAACGAAGCCAATTTTGTACGCTGCGCTTCGCCTCCACTTAATGTGCTGGATGATTGTCCGAGTTTTACATAACCCAAACCCACTTTTTGAAGTGGCAATAATTTAGTAACAATCTTTTTTTCGAGGGTGGTTTGTTTTTCGTTGGAACCAAAAAATTCAACGGCTTCGTCCACACTTAAATCTAAAATATCAGCAATGTTTTTTTGGCGATATTCAACTTCTAACAAATCGCTTTTAAAGCGTCTGCCTTTGCAAGCTTCGCATTCCAAATGAATGTCTGCCATAAATTGCATTTCCACTTTTATTTCGCCTTCGCCTTCGCAAACTTCACAGCGTCCACCATCCACATTAAAGGAGAAAAAAGAAGGTTTATAGGCTCTGATTTTCGATAAAGCTTGTTCTGAATAAAGCGTCCGAATTTCATCATACGCTTTTACATACGTTACCGGATTGGAGCGCGAAGAACGTCCAATTGGATGTTGATCTATAAATTCGATATTGCTAATGAGTTCTATGTTTCCTGAAAGTTTATCAAACATTCCCACTTGTTCGCCATAACCCGAAAAATGTTTTTTCAATGCCGGATACAAAACACTTTTTACCAAAGATGATTTTCCGGAGCCGCTAACACCTGTAATAACAGTCATTACGTTAAGTGGAAATTTTACACTTACGTTTTTTAAATTATTTTCACGCGCTCCTTTTACTTCAATAAAATGTTGCCACTTTCTTCTTTTCGGAATCGTAATTTTTTCTTTTCCATTAAGATAAAGTGCGGTCAAACTTTTTTCTTCTTTTAAAATATCCGCGTGATTACCTTGAAAAATAAGCTCTCCTCCGTTAATTCCTGCCAAAGGACCGATGTCAATTAACTCATCCGCAGCACGCATAATTTCTTCATCGTGTTCCACTACAATTACGGTATTACCAATATTTCGTAATGATTTCAGCACTTTTATCAAACGTTGCGTAT
>DATLTG010000085.1:0-2257 GCA_035533735.1 Bacteroidia bacterium | reverse complement strand
CCATCGCCACTATAAGCGCCAGTACCATTACCTGCTATCGTATTAACATTATAAGTTTGTGCATTTAAGTTATTACTACCAATAAAAATAATTGATAGTAATGCGAGTCCAAATTTCGTAATTGTTTTTTTCATACCTTTTTTTATAATTGATATTATGATAGATTTTTGCTGTATTCGCAAATTTACAATTTTGTTTTGTAAATTTTTTGTTCAAAATGAATAAATCTGCGAATAAAAATTCCAAGATAAATATTATAAAATTAAAAATACGGTAAAGTAGATGTAAAAATATAATTATCTTGCTCTCGAAAGAAAAAATTCAACTTTTAACATTAATTTTGGCAAATGATTACGAAAGCAAGAAAATATTTTACGCTTTGTTTGTTCCTTTTAATAGGCACTTCAGCCTATTCCCAAAAAGATACATCTACGCAAGTAAAAGATTCTTTGCACAACAATTTTTTAATTAATCAATCAAAAGTGTTGCGAACTTTTGAAGTTGATCGTACAAAAGATTCAATAAAAAAAATTCAATTAGAGCAACAAATAAGTGCATTAAAAAAGAATGATAATACCAAAAGAGCCGAACTCGAATCGGAATTAGCTAAAACAAAAAGTCAAGATTCCATTCGATTTGCACTAAAAAAACAAAAAATAGATTCGCTACGAAAATTTGTAAAAGGCTATGCTGTTGTACCTTTTTTAAACGATACGCTATTTTCTATTTTCACCCAATTAGGCAGTTTTTATCCTAAAGACAGAGCACAAGCAATTGATAATCGCATTAAAATTTTGGCTGAAAATTATCTTTTTAAAGCGGATTCTTTATTGTTAATCAATAATGAAACAACAACTGATATTGTTTATGGAGAAGTAATTGTAATGAGCATTTCGGATAACGATGCGCTTTGGCAAAATACGACACAAATTGCTTTGGCTCAAAAATATAAAGACATTATTGCCAAAGCTATTATTCACTACAAAAAAGCCACCAGTTGGATAAGTATTTCAAAACAAATTGCTTTAGCCATTTTTATATTGCTTATTTTAATAACGATAATCATTTTTTTGATTCGATTATTTCGCTTTACAGAGCACAAAATTGAAACACACAAAGCCATTAAAGGAATTAAAATTCGTAATTACGAACTATTTGATAGCAATCGGCAACTCAATTTCTATTTAAGTATAAATACCATTCTGAAATGGATTTTAATTATAATCACTTTTTACTTAGCACTACCTATTTTATTTAGTGTTTTTCCTACTACAAAAGGTTTTGCCGATATTTTGTTCTCGTATTTTTTACATCCTGTAAAAAATATTTTTAGAGGATTATGGAATTATTTACCAAATCTTTTCACAGTTATTGTTATTGTTATCGTTTTTAAATATGTAATTAAAGGAATTCAATTTTTAAAATCAGAAATTGAAAAAGGCTCTTTGAAAATTCCCGGTTTTTATCCAGATTGGGCAAATCCTACTTTTCAAATTATAAAAGTGTTGTTATATGCTTTTATGTTTATTGTTATTTTTCCATATTTACCAGGAAGTAAAAGTCCTGTTTTTCAAGGAGTATCGGTATTTCTGGGAGTGTTATTTACGTTCGGTTCTTCTGGCTCATTAAGCAATGTAGTTGCAGGATTGGTGCTTACATATATGAGGGCTTTTAAAGTAGGTGATCGTGTAAAAGTGGGAGATTTGACCGGAGATATTATCGAAAAATCGTTACTCGTTACCAGAATCCGAACCATAAAAAATGAAATTATTTCTGTTCCTAATTCAAATGTAATGAGTAGTCATACCATTAATTACAGCAGCGATGCATCTGAAAGAGGTTTGATTTTACATACAACTGTTACCATTGGTTATGATGTTCCTTGGAAAAATATGCACAAAGCTTTAATTGATGCTGCTTTACGTACCGAGCATCTTTTGAAAGATCCAAAACCATTTGTTTTGCAAACAAGCTTAGATGATTTTTATGTTTCCTATCAAATTAACGCTTACACTCGCGAACCCAATTTACAAGCAGATATTTACTCGCTATTGCATCAAAATATTCAAGATTCTTGCTTTGAATCGGGAATTGAAATAATGTCGTCTCATTATAGTTCTGTTAGGGACGGAAACCACACAACTATTCCCGATGATCATCTTTCAAAAGATTATGTAGCTCCAAGTTTCAGAGTAAAAAATACCGATTCTGCTAAAAACGAATAAATTTATTTTTTTAAGATTTTTCAATATATAAA
>DATLTG010000084.1:0-8567 GCA_035533735.1 Bacteroidia bacterium | reverse complement strand
AGCTGCTCAATTTGTGCAAGTAATTGAAGAACGACAAGGTTTAAAAATTGGTTGTATCGAAGAAATTGCTTTCCGAATGGGTTACATTAATAAGGAAGAATTACAAAAAATTGCCAAGCCATTATTAAAAAGTGGATACGGAAAATATTTATTACAACTGACCGAACAACAATGACAAATAAAATATTAGTTACTGGAGGCGCAGGATTTATTGCAAGTGCATTGGCGGAGAAATTAGCTGAAAATGCCGAAAATTTTATTGTGATTGTAGATAATTTTCTCACGGGCGATGTAAAAAAAGTTCCTGTTTCCAAACATGCAAATATTAAATTTATAAAATGCGATGTGAATGATTTTAAAGATATTTCTGGTGTATTTTTTTCCTATTCATTCAATTATATTTTTCATTATGCCGCTGTAGTTGGCGTTAATCGCACGTTGGAACATCCGGTAATGGTGTTGAATGATTTATCGGGAATAAAAAATATTTTGAATCTGTCAAAAAATACGGGCGTAAAAAGAGTCTATTTTTCTTCTTCTTCCGAAGTATATGGCGAGCCGGTTGAATATCCGCAAAACGAGGAAACTACTCCATTAAATTCTCGACTTCCTTATGCGATTGTTAAAAATGCTGGTGAAGCCTATTTAAAATCGTACAAAAAAGAATTTGATTTAGATTATACTGTTTTTCGATTTTTTAATACGTACGGACCTAAACAAAGCAAAGATTTTGTGGTGTCGAAATTTATCGCGGCAGCGTTAAAAAACGAACCAATTTTCATTTATGGAGACGGAAAACAAACGCGCACTTTTTGTTTTATAAACGATAATATTGATGCTTGTTTAAATGCTTTTTATAAAAATAAATTTGTGAATGATGTGGTAAATATTGGCGGAGATATTGAAATTACTATTCTTGATTTGGCAAACACTATTATTAAAATTTGTAACTCTTCTTCTAAAATAAATTTTTTGCCAGCTTTGGAAGAAGGCGATATGACGCGCAGAAAACCCGATACTTCTAAAATGAAATTGTTATTAGAAAGAAAACCACTTTCGTTGGAAGAAGGATTAAAACAGGTGCTTCAAAATACCCAATTTATTCTGTGAAAACAATTGAACAAATCAGAAATTATTTTACGTTTGAATTAGAAAAATATTCTCAAAAAATAATTTTTTCTCCTGAAGAATTATATCGCCCAATAACGTATATACTTTCGTTGGACGGAAAAAGAACACGACCTGTTTTATTATTAACGGCTTGCGAAATGTTTGGCGGAAATATCAAAAAAGCATTGCCTGCGGCACTTTCCATCGAACTGTTTCATAATTTTACATTGATGCACGATGACATTATGGACAAAGCGCCACTCAGACGCAATCAAAAAACGGTGCATCAAAAATGGAACGAAAATGTAGCCATTTTAAGTGGAGATACTTTATTGGTAGAAGCGTATAAATGCCTCAGCAAATGCGAAAATAATTTTTTTTCAGAAGTGTTTTCTGTTTTCAATAACACAGCCATTGATGTTTGTAAAGGACAGCAATTGGACATGAATTTCGAGACACAAAAAAAAGTTTCTGTTCCCGATTACATAGAAATGATTACGCTTAAAACGGCTGTGTTAATTGCTGCCAGCTTAAAGTTAGGCGCTATTACAGCTGGTGCGAAAAAAGCAGATGCAGAAAAAATGTATGAATTCGGTAAAAATATTGGCATTGCTTTTCAGTTACAAGATGATTTATTGGATGTGTATGGCGATGAAAAAAAGTTTGGCAAAAAAATGGGAGGCGATATTGTTGCCCATAAAAAAACAATATTACTCATCACTGCTCTTGAAAACGCTGATAATCAAACGCGAAATCAGTTAGAAAAAATAGTGCTTTTGAAAAATAATTCTTCCGCAGAAAAAATTAGAGACGTAAAAAAAATATATGATTTGCTGAACGTAAAAGCTGTTACCGAAAAGCACATTCAGCAGTATTACAAAAAAGCGATAAAAAATATAGAAGCAATTAGTCTTCCGAATACTCAAAAGGAATTTTTACGGACGTTTGCTAAAAACCTTATGAATAGAGAAAAGTAAACGAAAAAATAAAATTTTTCAGCAACAAATATTTGTTATTTTTGTTCCGATTTTTTATTGGGGGATTAGCTCAGCTGGCTAGAGCGTTTGCATGGCATGCAAGAGGTCATCGGTTCGACTCCGATATTCTCCACTCTAAGGGAAGAATCACTCAAACGAGGATTCTTCCCTTTTTTATTTTCAAAAATCAACTTTTCAGGAAATATCGCTACTACTTTATATAGCCGCGAAGCCAGCGTTGAAATCCAAAAGGTTAAATAAGGTTCAATCCGGTATAGTATTGTATAATTTTCCTTAATCCATCCATTACCGTTAGTAACGTATTTGACGATAAAAAAATCAGAATTATAGCGGTTATCCTTGTATTGCCAGCTATAATTTAGTGCTTGATAAAAATTTATTCTTTTTGTGCAGTTTCTCAACTCAAAAGAGTATTTTTGACAAAATTGTCAACATCAAAACTATGGGAAATTTTAGAAATTTTGGTTCATTGATAAGTCGCTTGCGACTTGAGCGTAATCTATCACAGAGAGTTGTTGCCGATAAAATCGGCATTGATGTTTCTATGTTAAGCAAAATTGAGCATGGTGAACGTCAGGTGCAACCACACATGGTTATTTCTATTGCGGATATTTTCGGAATGGATGCAAAAAAATTAGAAGTAGAATATTTAGTAAGCCGTATTAAAGGCGAATACGGGGACAATCCGCATTTTAAAGAATCAATTAAAAAATGTTTAACAGCTTAGTTTGTGAACCAAAATCCTGAACAAATAGCAAGAGATAATATTGACAAGCAGTTAACTGCTTGTGGTTGGATTATACAAAGTATTAAGCAGGTAAATCTTAATGCAGGTGTAGGTGTTGCGGTAAAGGAATACCTAACAGATGTTGGTCCTGCCGATTATGTTTTATTTGTGGACGGTAAACCTTGCGGAGTAATTGAAGCAAAGCGTGAGGAGGAAGGACATCGTATGAATGTTCACGAAGGACAAGGCGAAGAATACGCTAATGCAAAACTTAAGCATCTAAAAAATGAACCGTTGCCTTTTGTTTATATCAGTACAGGCGAAGTAACAAGATTTACAGACTTTACCGACCCGAAACCGAGAGCAAGAGAAATTTTTAGTTTTCACCGCCCTGAAACATTGAGAGATTGGCTAAAAAAAGACAAATCACTTAGAGCAAGATTACAAGATTTGCCAATATTGCCCATTGATGGTTTAAGGGAATGCCAAATAAATGCAATAAATAAATTAGAAATATCCTTTAAAGAAAATCGACCAAGAGCCTTGATACAAATGGCGACTGGTTCGGGGAAAACTTTTACCGCCATCACTTTTATTTATCGTTTGCTGAAATATGCAAAAGCAAAACGAGTTTTATTTTTGGTTGATACAAAAAATCTTGGCGAACAAGCCGAGCAAGAATTTATGTCATTCGTCCCGAATGATGACAACAGAAAGTTTACAGAACTATATAGCGTTCAGCGTTTAAAATCAAGTCATATAGCAACAGACAGCCAAGTTTGTATTAGTACCATTCAACGCTTGTACTCTGTCTTGAAAGGAACGGAGTTAGACGAAAAAGCGGAAGAAGAAAATCCAAACGAAAGAAAATATCAGCCCAAAGAAGTTCCACCTATTGAGTATGACGGAAAAATGCCGATTGAGTTTTTTGATTTCATCGTTATTGATGAGTGCCACCGTAGCATTTACAATTTATGGAAACAAGTATTAGAATATTACGATGCGTTTGAAATTGGATTAACTGCAACGCCCGATAAACGAACCATTGGTTACTTCGACCAAAATTTAGTAAGTGAATATTCGCACGAAATGGCGGTTGCAGATGGTGTGAATGTAGGTTACGAAGTATTTATTATTGACACCAAAGTAACTCAACAAGGTGCTACACTTTGGAAGGGCGAATACGTTGAGCATCGGGAACGATTGAGCAGAAAAAAAAGAATGGAGCTTCAAGATGAGGATGAAGGATATTCTAAACAACAATTAGATAAAGATGTTGTAAATCCCAATCAAATAAGAACCATCATCAGAACATTCAAAGAATATTTGCCGAACATTTTTAAAGAACGCTTTGATAAGAACGGAAATTTTGAAGTGCCAAAAACATTAATCTTCGCAAAAACCGACAGCCACGCCAACGATATTATTGATATTGTGCGAGAAGAATTTTCGGAAGAAAATAAATTTTGTAAAAAAATTACATACAATAGTGAAGACCCGAAAAGCACTTTGTCAGAGTTTAGAAATGCCTATCACCCACGTATTGCCGTTACAGTTGATATGATTGCAACTGGTACGGATGTGAAGCCATTAGAATGTTTGCTTTTTATGCGAGATGTAAAAAGCAAAAATTATTTTGAGCAAATGAAAGGCAGAGGCACACGAACCATTATGTTGGATGATTTGAAAAAGGTTACGCCTACTGCACAATTTACCAAAGACCACTTTGTAATTATAGATGCCATTGGTGTAACCAAGAGTTTGAAAACGGATAGCCGACCGTTGGAGAAAAAGCCCGGGGTGTCTTTAAAAGATTTGTTACAAGCAGTTGCCGTAGGTGCAAGAGAAGAAGAATTATTTACCTCTTTAGCTAACAGATTAACCCGATTAGATAAACAAATTACTGAAAAAGAGAAAAAACAATTTGCCGAAAAAGCAAACGGCAAAAGCGTTTCGCAAGTGGTAAAAGAATTATTGAACGCTTTTAATCCTGATGTACTGGAGGAAATAGAAACTAATGTAAAGAATAAAAATATTGGTGCTGCACCTGCCGTTATTGAGGCAGCTATTAAAATAGAAACCGAAAAATTACAGAACGAAGCTGCAAAAGTATTTACAGGCGAACTGAATGAGTATATTGAAAATGTTCGCAAGGCGAACGAACAAAAAATTGACTTGGCTAATCCCGATGAAGTAATAAAAGTAGGTTGGGACAAAGACAACAAAGAAAAAGCAAACGAAATAGTAAAAGATTTTACCGAATGGATGCAATTACACAAAGATGAATTAATGGCTTTGCAGATTTTTTATAATCAACCATTTCGCAGACGGGAATTGACTTATACAATGATTAAAGAGGTGTTGGAAAAACTTCAAAACGATAAACCAACACTTGCACCAATGAATGTTTGGAGAGCTTACGAAGCATTGGAACAATGTAACGGTTCACCAAGAAATGAACTAACTGCAATTGTTTCTCTCATTCGCAAAGTAAGCGGATTAGATACAACGCTAACTGCTTATGATAAAACCGTGGATAAAAATTTTCAAGATTGGGTATTTAAAAAACAAGCTGGTGTTACCAAATTTAATGAGGAACAAATGCAATGGTTACGAATGATAAAAGATTATGTGATTAACAGTTTTCATATAGACAAGGATGATTTTGATTTAAATCCATTTAATGCACAAGGTGGTTTAGGAAAAATGTGGCAACTATTTGGGGAGCAGACAGAAGAAATTATTAACGAATTAAACGAAGCATTAGCAGCTTAAAATGACAGAACAAGAACTAAATAAAATTATTGAACGATTGCTAAAACTACCAAAAGAGTGTGAATGGGCGGAGTTTAAACTCAACTTTAAATCGGAAGAAGAAATAGGTAAGTACATTTCAGCATTAAGTAACGGAGCTTGTTTACAAAACGAACATTTTGGTTATTTAGTTTTTGGAATAAATGACACAACACTTTTAATTGAAGGCACCACCTTTAAACCATCGTTGCATAAAATCGGAAACGAAGAATTAGAAAACTGGTTATTGCAAAGAGTATCGCCAAGAGTGGAAGTGCAAATTTTTGAAACGATATACCACGAAAAAAAATTAGCGATATTTCAAATACAAGCTGCAAGCGGACAACCAACTTGTTTTTCACACCACGATTATATCAGAGTTGGAAGCATTACTCGTTCGTTAAAAGATTTTCCCGAAAAGGAGCGTAAAATATGGGCAAATAAACCAAAAGAGATTTTCGAAAATGGAATTGCTCTTGAAGTAGAATCTGCCTCAGATGTTATAAAACTGTTAGATACACAATGTTATTTCGACCTTTTAAAAACTCCGTACCCGAGCAATCGTGATGCAGTAATTGAAAAATTTACTTCCGAAAAGTTCATCAAACACAATCACAATGGATATGCAATAACCAATTTGGGTGCTTTATTGTTTGCGAAAAATTTAGATGAGTTTGAAACCCTAACGTATAAAGCTCCCCGTGTAATTCAATACGAAGGGAAAAATAAATTAAAAACAAATAAAGACGAAGATTGGAAACAAGGTTATGCCCTTGGCTTTGATAGATTAATAAAACACATCAATGCTCTATTGCCTAGCAACGAAGTAATAGGCGTGGCATTAAGAGAAACCAAATTGATGTATCCCGAAATAGCGGTAAGAGAATTGGTGGCGAATGCGTTGGTGCATCAGGATTTTTATGAAAAGGGTTCATCGCCATTGGTAGAGATTTACAGCGACAGAATTGAAATTACAAATCCGGGTATTCCGCTTATTTCCCCAAATCGTTTTATTGACGAATACCAATCTCGCAATGAATTACTTTCCTCTGTAATGCGTAGGTTAGGTATTTGCGAAAAGAAAGGAAGTGGTATAGATAAAGTTGTTTTTAACATTGAGTTGTATCAATTACCTGCTTATGATATACGGATAAAAGAAAAACATACCGTAGCTGTTTTATTTGCCTATAAAGCGTTAAACGATATGGACAAAAATGAAAGAATAAGGGCTTGTTACCAGCATTGTTGTTTAAGGTATGTGATGAATGAAAAAATGAGTAATCAAAGTTTGAGAGAAAGGTTTAAGATTGATGAGAAGAATTATTCTACTGCATCAAGAATAATCAGAGAAACTTTAGATGCCGAACTAATCAAAGAGGATAATCCTGAGAATAAATCAAATCGACTTATAAAATATGTACCTATTTGGGGATAATAAAGTATGTAGTGGATATGTAAATAGAAGCCATTTTTGGCTAAAAGTTTTATGTGATGGGTATGTGATAGAAGTACCATTTTTAAACAAAATGGCATTGAAAATCAACAACTTAATATGTGATGGGTATGTGATAGAAGCACCATTAACGGTTAAAAAAGTATGTAATGGATTCGTAATAGCCCTACTTTTGGGCAAAAAATTCTTATTTGACCGGAAATTTTTTTTACCTCAAAAACGAAGCTAAACTATTGAAAAAGAAAAACAAGAGCCATTTTATTTGATGGTTATTTGACTGAAAGAAAAAATGAGCGAAGAAAAAAATATACCAAAACACTGGCAAGTAAAAAAGTTGGGTGAAGTATGCACTTACTCCAAAGGAAAAATGCCGCAGGTTTTAGTTGAAGAAAAAAATAATGAGTGTGCGATTCCATACATCAATATCAAAGCATTTGAGAAAGGAATTTTTGCTGAATACACCAATGGAGTAAAATGTAATTTATGTGAGGAGAATGATTTATTGATGGTTTGGGATGGTGCAAGATGTGGTTTAATTGGAAAGGCAAAAAAAGGTGCAGTAGGTTCAACGTTGATGAAAATTTTGCCTAAAGAAAATATCCATAAAGAATATTTGTATCATTTTATTAGTTCAAAATTTTGGACATTAAATACAAAACCAAGAGGCGTGGGCATACCCCACATTGAACCAACCTTGCTTTGGAATTTTGAATTGGCTGTCCCTCCGCTTCCCGAACAACAAGCCATCGTTTCCAAAATAGAAGAACTACTCAGCGAATTAGAAAACGGCAAACAACAACTGCAAACCGCACAGCAGCAATTAAAAGTGTACCGCCAGAGTTTGTTGAAGTGGGCGTTTGAAGGAAAACTCACAAACAAGAATGTAAATGGCGAGTTGCCAAAACATTGGGAAGTAAAGAAACTTGGTGAAATTTGTGTTACAACAAGCGGAGGAACGCCAAGCAGAGGCAATAAAAAATATTATGAAGGGAATATTCCTTGGGTAAAATCAGGTGAATTAGACAAAGGGTTAATTCTTGACACAGAAGAAACAATTTCCGAAGAAGCAATTAAAAACTCAAGTGCAAAAATATTTCCTAAGGGAACTTTATTGATAGCCTTGTATGGTGCAACTATTGGTAAACTTGCCTTTCTTGGTGTTAATGCTGCGACAAATCAAGCAATATGTGGCATTTTTAAAAGTGAAAAAATAAATTCAAATTATCTTTTTCATTTTCTCTTTTACAAAAAGCCAAGTTTAGTAAAACAAAGTATTGGTGGAGCACAGCCCAATATTAGTCAAGGAATTTTGAAAAATTTAGAAATTCCACTTCCTCCACTCAAAGAACAACAACGCATCGTTGCAGAATTAGAAAGCAAACTAACCGTTTGCGATAAAATAGAAGAAACCATTAGCCAAAGCTTGCAACAAGCAGAAACATTGAAGCAGAGTATTTTGAAGAAGGCTTTTGAAGGGAAATTGGTA
>DATLTG010000083.1:0-6118 GCA_035533735.1 Bacteroidia bacterium | reverse complement strand
TAAAAATAAATTATTGGCAAATAAATTATTCCAAGGGAACTCAGTAACCACACGGATATTTAAACGATACTGAGGATCTGCGCAAGCATAAGAATCGCGCACATATATTTCTTTTCCAGAAAGGTAAGCTGTTACGCGGTTGTAGAGCTTGTCGAATTTATCGGAATCAAATTTAATATTGATATCGCCCCACCAAACGGTATCTTTTGTAATTTCATCGCAAACTATAAATTTGTCTTTTGGAGAACGCCCTGTAAATTCACCCGAGTCAACTGCCAAAGCACCTGTGTCGGTTAAAATACCTTCTCCGCGAATAATAGTTTCTTCTACTAATTCTGCCGGACTTAAATTCCAATAAGCTGCCGACACATTTTTTAAGCCCAAACTTGCTACTGAAGCATCTTTAGCTTTAATACCCATTTCGTTCATTTCGATTTTTTTTAGTTTAAAAAATTTACTGAATAAGAAAGCGCGAAATTACAAAAAAGCCACTATACCATTACGCTTTACGACTTGTTATTTTTTATCAACAGTTTTTCAACGATTGATTTTGTTTCAAGTTCCCTTTGTTTTCAATATAAATTTGATACGTTAAATAATTTTCGGTTAATAACTCATTAGTTTTTTAACAGTTATTTTGGAGATAAAAAAACGATTTTAGCTAAAAAATAAAATTTATTTTTTCAAGCCGCTAGTATCTGGAAATAAAACGAGTTCTTGACCTGTTTTTACGACAGTATCATCTAAATTATTCCAAACCGTAATCAATTTTTCGTTTACATTAAATTTTTGAGAAATGGAGTATAGGTTTTCATCTTGTTTCACAGCGTAAATAATTCCTTTCGGTAAAGAATCTTTTTGAATATTATTTTTTTGAGCTATTACTGAGCTATCATCATTGCTGAGAGATACCGTTCCATCGTAATCTGGAAGATCATTTAATGCAATCCCTTTTTTAGGAAATTGAATAATATATGATTTATGATCTGTGTCGTCTAATGAATTTTGTCGGAGCCAAGGATTGAAATACTTTAAAATTTTATAGTTGACATTATTTTGTTGTGCAAATAAAACCAAATTGGAAATAGAAGAATCAACTTGCAAATTGTACGTAGGAATGCTTGGATATAAATCGCTTTTTCGTAATATAAAACCATACAATCTGGGATGTGAAATAATTTCTTTGATGGCAAGAATACGATAAACATATCTGCCGGTTTCACTGTTCAGTAATAAATCATAATAGCTGCAAACTTGTTGTTTATCCAATTGTTTTTCAATTCCGGCAATACCTTCGTTGTAAGATGCGGCAACCAATGTCCAGTTTTTAAAAACGCTATAAGCATCTCTAAAATATTTACAAGCTGCCTCTGTAGATTTTTCGACATTATAGCGTTCATCCACATTATCATCAACTTGTAATCCATAAGATTTTGCAGTGTTTGGGAGAAGTTGCCAAAAACCAACAGCTCCAGCAGAAGAAGATTCATTCGATAAACGACTTTCAATAAGCGAAAGGTATTTAAAATCATCTGGAATTTCGTATCTTTTTAAAATAGGCTCGATGACAGGAAACCACCGGTTAGCACGCTTGTGCATAATTAATGTTTGTGATTGCCAATAGGTGTTAATCATTAATTCTTTGTCCACACTTTCACGCACTGTAAAATCATTATCAGGAACTTTTTCTCCTGCAAAATTCAAATCTTTGGGTAAATTGAGCGCAAATATTTGATATTTAGAGTTAAACTCATCTTGATAATCGGCATTACTGATGTAAAAACTACAAAACTTGAAAATAATCAATAGCAATAAAAAGCCTGCAACAGCAAGTGTTTGTTTTTTTGTAACATAAATTATTTTTTTTATTCTATCACTCCAGTTCATCATTATTTAGTTTTTTATTTCGCAGTATAGTCAGATAAAGAAAAAATGAAAATAGCAGCAAGAAATACAAACCAAAAACAAGCATATAAATATAATCCCAATTAATGAATTTTACAATTAAAAGTGTAAAAAAAGAAGATAATAATGCAATTGTAGCAAAAGTAAGTGCGACTTTCCGATCGCTAAATCCGATATAAGATAAATGATGTGTGGTATGATCTTTTCCTCCTATAAAAGGTGATTTTCCTTTATATAAGCGATTTATGACCACTACTGATGTGTCAATTATCGGAACTATAAATACCATCAGTATCGCATAAAAGTTTTCAGAAAAAACTATTTTACTTCCATCATCATTATAGTTCCAAAAATAAATAATCCCAATTGCTCCCAAAAATACACCCAGGAATTGGCTACCAGTATCTCCCATATATATTTTAGATGGATGCCAATTGTAAAATAAAAAACCAATGAGGGCTGCCATTACGCCAATAAGTATAATCAGAAACATATTGGTAACATCTCCATTTATGACAGTAACCAGCAATGCTGTTAATAAAATAAAGATAGAAACGATAGTGGTGATGGCATCCATATTATCGAGCATATTAATAGAATTCATAATGGCTACTATCCAAAAAATAGTAAATAAATAATTCAAATAATTTTCTTCAAAAGCATGTATAAAAGTGCCCGTAGCAATGAGCACAATAGCACAAGTAATTTGTGCGGAGAACTTTAAAAATGGTTTGGTATTATATGCATCATCAGCTAATCCCATTAAAAAAGCAATGGTTGCTGCCAACATAATTCCAAGTAATTGATTATTTAATAAGATTTCGCTTTGCTCAAAAAATATAGAATAGGAAGCGACTGAAAATAAAAACACCATATAAAATGAAATTCCGCCAAAGGACGGTTTGCTTAAACTTCCCCAACGTATAACTGGTTCTCCAAGCGGTCGAATTCCAAGTGTTTTAGAAAATTTTACAAATAATCCGTTAATTAATAACGAAAAAATAGTGGCACAAATAAAAAATATGCCATAAATGAGTACGATGTACTTGTTGACTGACATTAGTTTGGTATTAAAACAAACTTACAAAATTTTTAAATGGCTTTGCATTTTTATCTTTTTCAGACAAAAGAGGAGCAGCATTTTTCCAATTAATATTCAAATCCAAATCGTTCCACAAAATGCTGTCTTCAGCTTCTTTATTATAAACGTTGGTGCATTTATATGAAAAAATTGTATTGTCGGATAAGGTTAAAAAGCCATGTGCAAAACCAGGCGGAATCCAAAACATTGTTTTGTTTTTTTCAGTTAATTCAATCCCAAAAGATTGTCCGTACGTTTTTGAATTTTTTCGAACATCCACAGCTATATCCCATACAGCACCATTAATAACACGAACTAATTTTCCTTGAGCAAAAGGTGGATTTTGAAAATGTAAACCACGCAAAACATTATTTTGAGAAAGTGATTGATTGTCTTGCAGAAACTCAATATCTATTCCGTGTTTTAAAAATATAGCTTTGTTGTAAGATTCAAAAAAATAGCCTCTTTCGTCTTCAAAAACTTTTGGTTGAATAATCCATAAACCATCTATTGCAGTGCTTTTAAATTCCATTTCTAAAAATTATTTTTTTGAAAAAAATGATTTTTTCTTTTTATGTTCATCATCGTAATAACCGTATCCGTATCCATAGCCGTATCCATAACCGTATCCGTAATTATAGCCGTAAGATTTTCGTTTGATATCTACTCCATTTAAAATAACCGCTATTTTCTTGATGTTGTTTTCATTATAAAGACGATCTATATTTTGAATAAAGCTTCTTTTTGAATATTCAGCACGTAAAATATAAATAGGATAATCTGCTTTTTGAATTATCGAAATTCCATCTGTAACAAGTCCTACCGGAGGATTATCGATAATTATCATATCGTATTTTGTTTTTAATTCGGTAAGAATAGCATCCATTTTCGGACTAATAATAAGCTCGGAAGGATTTGGAGGAATTGGACCTGCTGTAATAAAATCTAAATTAGGTAAGTTGCTTTTTTGAATACAATCATCTATGGTATCTTTGTTTATCAAGGCAGTGCTCATTCCTTTCACGTTTTCAGAATTAAAGCCAAGATGTATTTTTGGTTTACGCATATCTAAATCTAAGATAATTACTTTTTTTCCTGAAAAAGCGATAATACCAGCCAAATTAATGGCAACAAAAGTTTTCCCTTCCCCTGATATGGTTGATGTAATGGCGATAATTTTTGATTCGGAATCATTAGAAATAAATTGCAAATTTGTCCTTATAGAACGAAAAGCTTCAGCAACAATGGATTTAGGGTTTTTATCTATTAATAATTGAGAAATTGGTATTTCTTTTTGATATTTAGGAATTATTCCCAGTATACTTATAGATGCGTTTGTATGTTTGGTAACTTCGTGTAACGAGTTAATTTCATTATAAAAAACGTATTTAAATAAGATAAGTAACAAGCTACATAAAAAGGCTGAAAGAACGCCTACGATGATAGCGATTTTTTTATTTGGAGAAATTGGTACTCGTGCAATTTCTGGTTTTTCAAGAACTACGTTTTGGGAAACATATCCGGCTTCTGAAATGGAGTATTCTGTTTTACTCTCTAATAATAATGTGTAGTACTTTTCATTGATAGAATAAAGTCGTTGTAAACGATTAAATTCTACATCTTTTCCAGGATCGTGAAAATTTTTATTTGCAAATGCAGTTTCTTTATTAATTAAATCTTGTTTTTTGGCTTCTTCTTGATGATAAATAGAAGTAATAGCTGCTAACAATAATTTTTGTTGTGAGGCTATCTGATAATTAATTGATTTAATTTCCTCATTATCAGGGGTAACATTGTAAAGCATTTGGTCTCTATCTATAATCAAACCATGTAAATCCTTCATCTGATCACCTATAGATGTGGCGTAATCAGACCCTGCTAATAGTGTTAATAAATCAGAAGCATTTATATTTTTTTGAGCTTTTATATTTTCTTCAATTTGATTTAATAAATTCTCTTCTAATTCTACCGTTGTAATCCTATCATCTAAACTGCTTAAACGTGTCGCGTTTGCAGTAGCAACTTCCGGACTGATATTTATATTATTATCTTTTTTATATTGGTCGAGAGAATCTTCTGAATTTTTTAATTTTTCATATACTTCACTTAATTGCTTGTCTATAAAAGACAATACATTTTTTGCACTTTGACTTTTTTTCTGTAAGTCAAATTCCATAAACTCAGAACTTACTGCATTTACAATATCTGCGGCTTTTTTAGGATTATTATCTTTAAATGAAATAATAACAGATTTAGCATCATCGTTTAAAATTCTTATATCTAAACGCGGATAATACTGTTTAATAAGATTATCTGAGTCGTTAATTGTAAAGTAAAAAGTATTTTTTTCTGAATTTTGTTCGTTCAATACTTTTTCATAATTTTTTATATTTATTTTGAGGTCAAAAAATGGTACGTTTAACCATTTATCTGTTTCAAATGCGTACTCATAATTTTTATTATTCAACTTAAATTGAATTTTCCCTATTTCGTTATTTTCAAAATGAATTTCAACTTCTTTTCCTATAATTTCAGGCATTTTTACGTTTGCACTTAATGTAAATGGGGAATTCACATATAATTCATTGTTTTTAAAAGTGCCTCTTGTAAAATAGCTTATGCGTAAAGGAAGTTCAGAAAGTACTTTTCTAAAAAAAACTTTTGAACGCATTAATTCTATTGCTTCAGGTAAATCATTGTTTGATTTGTCCGTTAGATTTTGCATATCTAACACTTTATTGGCTGTATTATCTTCTCTAATTTGTATAATGCTGCTTGATTCGTATTCCCATGGCGAATAGCGTACATACATATACGATGCTCCAATACCTATAATAAAAAAAGCGATAACCCAAGGAATACATTTACGGGCAATAAAAACAAATAATCCAATTTCAAATTCGCTTCCGAAACTTGTCAGGCGCTCTCTGTAAAGGTCAAAATTTTCTTTGGTAGAATTAAAGTCTTCTTGATACATTTAATTTTAGAAACTTATAATTTAATATTTTTTAAAATGGCGTACGTAACAAGAAGTGTAGATATTAAACTTAAATATGGAGTAATGGCTGCTAACAATTTCAACGTTACATTTTGTCTTGGTTCCACATAAATCAAATCATTGGCTTGTAAAAC
>DATLTG010000082.1:0-2594 GCA_035533735.1 Bacteroidia bacterium | reverse complement strand
ACCAATGTCTTTTAAAAATTTTGTCCAAAAACGCACATACAATAAATGTCCGGTTGCATGTTCGGCACCGCCCATATATAAGTCTATATTTTGCCAATAATCAATAGCTTTTTTACTCGCAAATTCTGTATTATTTTTTACATCCATGTAACGCAAAAAATACCACGAACTACCTGCCCAACCAGGCATAGTGCTGTGTTCGTAAGGAAAAACCTCACCCCCAGCCCCTCTCCCAAGGAGAGGAGAGTAGTTCCAATTTTTTGCACGCGCCAAAGGAGGTTCGCCCGTTTCGGTTGGTAAAAATTTATCTATTTCAGGCAAAACCAAAGGTAGCTCGCTTTCGCTGATTACGTGCGGAATTCCGTCTTTATAATAAACAGGAATCGGTTCGCCCCAATAACGTTGTCTGCCGAAAATGGCATCACGCAAACGAAAATTTGTTTTTCCTTTTCCGAAATTATTTTCTTCAATCTCCGCAATTGCTTTTTTGATAGCCGCTTTTACATCCAAGCCATTTAAAAAATCAGAATTAATGAGTTTACCATCTTTAGCTTCGTAAGCAGCCTCAGCTCCTTGCTCCTCTCCAAAAGAGAGGGGAGTTAGTGGTTCAACCACTTTAATTATATCTAAACCAAAATGTTTCGCGAAAGCAAAATCGCGCGCATCGTGAGCAGGAACAGCCATTACAGCGCCAGTTCCATAACCTGCCAAAACGTAATCGCCCACCCAAACCGGAATTGATTTTCCGGTAAAAGGATGTTCCACATACGCACCTGTAAACTGTCCGCTGATTTTTTTTACATCCGCTTGTCGTTCACGCTCCGAACGTTTTTTAGCAGCCGTAACATATTCATCCACTGCTTTTTTATATTCAGGAGTCGTAATTTTTTCAACCAGTTCGTGCTCTGGAGCCAGCGTTACAAAGGATACTCCGAAAATAGTGTCGGGGCGAGTGGTGAAGACCTCTAAAAAAGGTACCCCACCTAAATCCTCCCCAAAGGGAAGGACTTTTTTATTAAGTGATTGTTTATCTAATTGAGATTTTATTTCCGTTAAAACACTTTCAATAGCTCCCAAAACTTGTTCGTTTTTAAAACGAATTACTTTAAAGCCGAGTTCATTTAATTTTTCTGTTCGCGCAGCGTCTTCTTCCTTTTGATAATCGTGAATATCGCCATCTACTTCTATCACTAATTTTTTAGAAAGACAAACAAAATCAACAATAAATTTATCTATAATTTGCTGTCTTCTAAAATGTTCATCTAATTTATTTCCTTTCAGCGATTTCCACAAAGCGTTTTCAGCTTCAGTTGGTTTATCTCGCATCGCAAGTGCTTTATCTTGTAACAAATTCCACATTTTAGGATCTGTTGTATGATACGCAGGAACATCTCCCTTTCCTTCGGAAAGGGCTGGGGATAGGTCTTTATTTTGAATAATCTCAAATCTCAAGCTCGTTCCTTCCGATTTTCCAATCCAATTGCGTTGTGCTTCTTTGATGCTTTCGCTCCAGTCAATTGTTTCTAAACCGTTGAGCAAACGCTCGGCATAAGCCGTGATGCGCATGCTCCATTGTTTCATTAATTTCCGTTCAACGGGAAATCCTCCGCGTTCCGAAACGCCATCTTTTACTTCTTCGTTGGCTAAAACAGTTCCTAATTGCGGACACCAATTTACCCAAGTATCGCTCAAATAAGTGAGACGATAATTCAATAAAATATCCGATTGTTCTTTTTTCGAGAACGATTTCCATTCACTTGCCGTGAAGTTTTTTGTTTCATCACAAGCTGCATGAATATTGCTATTTCCTTCGCTTTCAAAAACAGCAATTAAGGAAGAAATATTTTCGGCTTTGTCTGTTTTTTTATTGTACCAGGAATTAAAAAGTTGAATAAAAATCCATTGCGTCCATTTGTAATAGTTCGGATCAGATGTGCGAACTTCTCTGTCCCAATCGAATGAAAAGCCTATTTTATCAAGTTGTTCGCGGTAACGCGCAATATTTTTTTCGGTAGTAATCGCAGGATGTTGTCCTGTTTCAATAGCATATTGTTCTGCCGGCAAACCGAACGAATCGTAACCCATCGGATGCAATACATTAAAACCTTTATGGCGTTTGTAGCGCGCAATAATATCCGAAGCAATGTATCCCAATGGATGTCCAACGTGAAGTCCAGCACCACTCGGATACGGAAACATATCCAACACATAATATTTCGGCAGCGAAAAATTATTTTTCGTCTCGAAAGTTTTATGCTCTTTCCAGTAAGCCTGCCACTTTTTTTCTACTTCTGTAAAATTGTATTCCATCGTAAAATTATCGTCAATCCAAATTTAATTTTCAAAAATTATTTTTTTGATGCGTGCAAAGTTAGCAGATTTGGTATTAAAATTAATAGATATTTTATTTCGATTTAATTAAGATACAAAAAGTTATATATTTGTTCATTCGTTACGAATAATGATTATTTCATACTAAAATTAGATGTCAAAAAACTACAATTATTTCCATTTAAAGGGTAGAATTTTTTTGAATGAAATATGCAAAGGATTATTATTCCTATTTCTCACTTCTTTATTTTTTTCTTGTGGTA
>DATLTG010000081.1:0-2040 GCA_035533735.1 Bacteroidia bacterium | reverse complement strand
AAGAGGGTCTTTTTTTTTTATAAAAAATATTCAAATTACAAAAAACATAATAAAATCAATACTTATTAGTTCTTGACAATGCTATAAATATATAGTAATATATAGATAGTAAGTTATTTAATTTTATATTTTTTAAAAATGAACACAAATAAAAATGTTATAAAAAGAATAATAATAATGGATTGGAAGTTAGGATTTAGTTATGAAGAGACAGTAAAATCCCTTGAAAAATATGATGGAGTAACTGTACTTGAAGTTATTAATGAACTAAAAGAAGAAATAAGAAATAAAATAATTTAAATTATAAAAATAAACTATGAAAAATGAAATTCAACAAAGTAAAATTGATAAAAATAAAATTGATTTAATAAAAAACACTGTAGCTAAAGGAGCAACCGATGATGAACTTAAATTATTTCTATATCAGGCGACAAGATCGGGGCTTGACCCTCTTACAAGACAAATATATTTTGTTAAAAGAGGAGACAAGGTTACGATCCAAACTTCTATTGATGGATTCCGAATAATAGCCGAACGATCAGGATTCTATGCTGGGCAAGATGCACCCGAATTTATTACGAAGAATAACCGATTATATAAATGCTCTGTTTCGGTGTATAGATTTAATCCCGAAACTAACGAAAGATACAAAGCGGCTGTAGGTGTAGCCTATTGGGAGGAATACTGTCCAGATAAAGGATTAGATTTCATGTGGAATAAAATGCCCCATACGATGCTTTCTAAGGTCGCTGAAGCCTTAGCTCTGAGGAAGGCCTTCCCTCAGGATTTATCGGGTTTGTATTCTTCAGAAGAAATGGAACAATCCTCAAATCAACAATTTGGTGGAGTAGAGAAACAGGTAGAAGATGTTAAATCAAATTCTGTAGTACCCAATATGAGGGAGAAGACCTATGAAGTGGAACCAAATACTCCTGACAAAAAAGTATGCCCCAAATGTGGCTCTCAACTCGTTGAACGTAAAAGTAAATATGGGGGAACATTTTGGGGATGCTCAGGATATCCGCTTTGTGCTTTTATTTTAAGGGAAAATAAAGAAAAAGTTGAAATAGAAAAAGCTGATGAAGAGGTTTTTACTGAAGAAGAATTTAAAAACTTACCGTTTTAAGTTTGGTAGATAATAAATCTACCGGTATCTAGGTTTCTGTAGTAAGAGACGTGGATGCCGGCAGATTTATTATATATAATATATATAATATATATGATATAATTGTTTATTAATTTTATTTAAAAAACATCAATGGAAAAAAGAAGTCAAAACGGTTCAAGAAATATATTTTTAAAGGATATTTTGGAGGGGATGTCATACTCACAAATTGCAAAAAAGTTTGATACATCAGTTTATAATGTAGCTAACTTTGTATATTTTTTGAAACAAAAAGGGAAAATAAAAACGAGAACAAGATTGATTTCAAAAAAAGGGAAAAAAATTAAGTAAAAAATTAAAAAGGTCTTGCGAACAAGACCTTATTTAACTTTATATTTGATTGTTATCATATCAAAAAACACCAAACTTGTCAAGAATTATTTAATTTTATATTTTTAAAAAGATGCAAAATAAACAAGAAAAACCCAACTTTTCACAAGTCCCAAATTGGTTTTTGGATAATATTCAAAATTTTACAAATCTCGAAAAAGAAATAATATTATTTATTTGCAGGAAAACAATTGGTTGGCACAAGGAACTTCATACATGTTCAATTTCTTATATCATGGAAGGCATTAATTACAAATGTAAAAGTAAAATTATAAAAACACTTAAGATGTTGTTAGAAGAAGGAGTTATTTTAAGAAAAAAATCAAAAAATTCTTATAAATATTCATTGGGAATTTATGCCCCACCAAAATCTAATGGTGATCATTTGATAACAATTTCAAATGGTGATCATTTGATAACACAAGTAAAGAAACAACGTATACGTAAAGAAACAAATATTAATAATATAAATATTATTAATACAGAAAAATCTGTTTTATTGAAAAATTTGGATGAAAATGTAAAATTAAAAAAAACGTTTGGGA
>DATLTG010000080.1:0-2351 GCA_035533735.1 Bacteroidia bacterium | reverse complement strand
ATCTGTACAGCTTGTTTTACATCAAACGCTTGAAAAACTAAAATTAATA
The DNA here is from genome assembly GCA_035533735.1 of Bacteroidia bacterium. Lineage (GTDB taxonomy): Bacteria > Bacteroidota > Bacteroidia > DATLTG01 > DATLTG01 > DATLTG01. Next base: position 2,302 of record DATLTG010000080.1, on the reverse strand, counting down.
CCCATGCTTGAAAATTTAGAACTAAATAAAAAAAGATGTTGGGAAACATTCAAAATAAAGTCCGGGAAGTCGGTTGACTATTTCACAGCCCTGGCCGTAGAATTAATCATTGAATATATTGATTTTATGGCCCAAATTTCAAAAAATAAGCAGGCAAAAATAAATGAAGTGCCTACTTATTCGTTGAGAAAGTAGCAAACGAAATCTAAAATAAACACCTAAGCATTTTATCCCTTGTGTTGTATAAAGAGCACATTGTTTTAATCGCACCATTGAGGAATTGAAATTTTTTTAAAATAATTTAAGAACGTACCAATTGCAGCATTAGAATTGTTGGCAGGGTTGCAAAATGGTTGCCAAACCCACACGCTACGGGTCGAACACGGATAAGATATATCTGTAGGAAGCGTAAAAAATCTGGCTTCACCGGGTGGAAAGTAACCCGGTAATTTAAAAATAAAAAAAGCCTGCTCGAACAGGCTAATAGGTGCCGCTATTTTATTACAAAAGTTACTAAATATAAATCTTTAATAAGGGTGATAAAAAAATAGGCTCTGGTAGAAACCAAAGCCGTTTTTTCCAATCATCCTATGTGTGAACCTTCTTAAATAATTTTTCTTGTGATTAAGGAACTTGGTTTTTCAAATTAGGTTTATATTCAGGATTCTCAGTCGATTTATAAACAAGCAAATGGACTTCTTTTTTATTTACTTCCCAAAGGTCATTTTTTTTGTGTACAATGTAGCCAGCCTTTACTTTTATTTTGTGATTATTCAGGAAAACTTTTTTTACATAAATTGTGTCCTGAGCGAATAACTTAGTAGTTAAAAAAATCATTGCTGCGCATAATAGGCAAATGATAATTGCAAACCTTCTAAATGAAATCTGTTTCATCTTTTTTGATTTTTAAAGTTTTTCCAATCGTGGTTTTTTAACGAGAGTTCGCCCTGTTCCTGCTTCATTTCTCTTTTTACATAAAGAGCAGCATCAATATAAAATACAGCAAGCATAATTATAACTAATGCAATAGGAATTAATATTATCATTTTATTGGTATTAAAGAGTTAAGAGATATTTTTAACAACGCAATTTCTTCATCTTTTTCAATAATTGAATTAAAGATAGTGAAGAAGTTTTTTTGAAGGTCAATTATTACTTGGATTTCTTCTACATCATAATCAATTTCAGGATTGAAAGTAATTGTTGCATCTCCCCAAATGGTTGCCATTTTAGTCATACTTGACCTTTTGTAAACTCTTATTGAGGGTGCGCTTTCATCACTTTTTGATAGTGCTGTTAATTTGAAAGGTGTCATGTTTTTAAATTTAGTATTTGATTGAATTTATTTTTGCTTTTTTTAGAATTTCTTTGAATTTTTTGGTATCATTTTCGTCAGTAAAGATCAAATCATCTAACTGTCCAAACTCGATTAGTTCTCTGATAATTACTTTCAGATCATTTACCTGTGCAGAAACAATATCGTATGCACTTGCTTTTGTAATGTTTGTAAGTTGTTCAAATAAATCTTCCATTGTGTTTTTTTTAAATTTCAATAGCCTTCAAATCTGGGTTGCCAATAGCTTTTATTGATTGCGTAATTTTTTCGCCCAAAGAAGATGCTGTCAGACAAACTTTTTCTGAGATTAATTCCAGAAACTTATTTGATTCAGAGGGTTCAAGATTAAAAAGAAACGCTTCATTTTCGCCATTTTCAAATCTTATCTTCCCAACAAATTTACCTTTGTAATCTCCGTAACCCATGAGTTCTATTGATAGGGATTTTAATTGCCATGTTGTTTCCATTTTGTTTAATTTTTAGATTGTTTATTAATTATTTTTAATGCTTTAGAATACCAGTTTTCTTTTCCTGCATCAGCATCATATTTTATGTGCTGGAAATATCCGCTATTCCCATAAACCTCCTCAATCTTTTCAATTACCTCTTTTAATATTTTTGTTTCTTCTGCCATTTCAATAAGATTTTACGCCGTTTACATAATTCTTTTTTAGATCAGGATTTTTTTGGTTTATAAATGCGGCACCTTTAAATCGCAGAATATGTAAAACGGAGGCAAATACAGACAGTAAATTGAATTGGTAATAGGTATTGAAAATCCTATATACTGTTTGATTCTTCCCGACTCAAAAGAATCTTTTACTTTTTCTAAATTTTCATCCATCATCCATTGTCCTATTTCAGCAAGATCATTTTCTTTCCCTTCTACTATCAATGCAGTTTCAATTTCAGGATCGAGTTCTAAATGTGCGTAGATAGCTTTCATGGAAGCAATATCTATCATTT
>DATLTG010000079.1:0-2812 GCA_035533735.1 Bacteroidia bacterium | reverse complement strand
AAAATAATTTTTTTGAGCACCGTTTTTTCACTTTTCATGCTGTTAGTGCCCAATCCGGTAGATAATTTGTCGTTGGAAATAAATTCTTTTTCGGCTGCGAATTTTTTAATTTTTTCTTTATCGAAAACAGTGGAAGATGCTCCTGTATCAATAATTAATAAAGCTTTTTTATTATTTATTTTTACGTTGATAAGCAAATGAAAACCTTCGTTTTCGATGTTTAAAATGGTGATCGGAATTTTTGTTATCATAAGTCAAAAATAAAAAAAGCATCCCGTTACGGAATGCTTTTTAAGAATTATTTTTTGAATTGTCTTAAATTATTTTGCAACAGCATTCATATTGTCGAGTACTTCCATTACTTGTTTAACAGCAATAGCAGACTCGCTTAATAATTTTTTCTCATCTGCATTCAATTGTAATTCGATAATTTTTTCAATACCATTTTTACCTAATACAACTGGAACTCCCAAATAAATATTTTTCATTCCGTATTCACCATTCAGATAAGCGCAGCAAGGAAAAATTCTTTTTTGATCGCGAACAATCGCTTCAACCATTTGGGCTGCAGCAGCACCTGGAGCAATCCAAGCTGATGTTCCCATTAAATTTACTAATTCTCCACCACCTTTTTTAGTACGATCAACGATTGCATCTAATTTTTCTTTGCTGATTAATTCTGTAACCGGAATTCCTGCAACCGTTGTATAACGAGGAAGTGGAACCATTGTGTCGCCATGACCACCCATTAAAACAGCTTGTATTTCTTTTGGAGAAATATCCAACGCTTCGGCTAAAAATGCACGATAACGTGGTGTGTCTAATATTCCTGCCATTCCGAAAACTCTGGAAGAATCTACTTTTGCAGTTAAAAAGGCGCAATACGTCATTACGTCTAATGGATTTGATACTACAATAATTTTCGCATTAGGCGAATGTTTAATAATATTTTCAGTAACAGATTTTACGATTCCGGCATTGGTAGCGATAAGGTCATCACGACTCATGCCCGGTTTACGTGGCAATCCAGAAGTAATAACAACTACTTCCGAACCGGATGTTTTTGCGTAATCGTTGGTATATCCAATCGTTCGCGAGTTATACATATTGATTGGCGCTGCTTGCCAAATATCAAGTGCTTTTCCTTCAGCAACACCTTCTTTGATGTCTATCAGCACAACTTCGTTGGCTAATTCTTTTTGGGCAATTACGTTGGCACAAGTTGCGCCTACGTTTCCTGCACCTACTACGGTAACTTTCATGAGAATTATTTTTTAGTTTGTTATTTTTTGAACCGCTAAATTACAAAAGAAAAAAATATCACAACTGTTTTTTTTAAGAATCCAATAATTTTGCAAGATTATTTTGAAGGTAATTATTTTTTATACAACTTTCGTACCCATTAATAGTATTAATTTGTTGGGTTATCCTGCGGAAATTTATTGTGTAAAAGTGGAAACACCTCAAACTGTACACTTCAAAAATTATACTTCAGCGATAAAAAACTTATATGTTTGATAGTAAAAGGTATCTCAAAAGGAATGATTGGCTCAAAAAATTAACCTTACACTTTTTTCGTTTTTCGTTTCCAGAAATGAAGCATTTGTTTTCTATCAAGCATCTCTTTTGAATTTAAAGCGTAAGCATCCATGAGAGTTTTGTAAGAAATTATTCCCACTAATTTTTTATCATTATTATTAGATACAACAGGCAGTATTTCTACAGTATTTTCAACCATTAAATTTACTGCATCTTGCAAAAAAACATCTTCTGTAATAAAAATATTTTTTTGTTGAATTATTTTTTGAATGGAATTATCTTCCGTCAAAGAAGTATTTTTTATTTGTTGTAAAGTAACTATTCCAATCGGTTTTTGATCTATATCCACCACCGGAAAAGCTGTCTGAATTTCATGCAATCTGTCTCTTTTAATAATTTCACGCACTTCCAACAAAGTATTGTTGGAAGAAAAAGTAATACAGTTTTTCTTCATCACTTTTTGTACATTCAACAATACTAAAAAACTATATTCATAAACAGTGGGTACTTTTACGCCTCTCCTTTCAACCTTTTCAGTCATAATGGTTGTTTCCATTAACAAATAGGAAACAATGTAAGCAGCAGTACACGCGCCAAGCAATGGTAACAGAGCGTTTGGTTGTAAGGTAGATTCTACTGCAAAAACAATGGAGGTAAATAAAGCTCTTGATGCGCCTGAAAAAATAGCAGCCATACCTATCAATGCCGCTAAACGTACATCTAATCCGATTTGCGGAAACAAGAAAATAATTGCTGTGCCAAGTAAAGCTCCCGCTGCTCCACCAATAATAAATAATGGTGCTAAAGTTCCTCCTGAAGTATTACTACTTAATGCAATCGTCCATGAAATGAGTTTAAAAAAACACAAGGCTATTAATGTTTCTAAAGTAACGGAGCCAGATAAAACAGCTCGAATATTATCATATCCTACACCTAATGTATCGGGAAAATAATAACCGATAAAACCAACTACCAAACCTCCAATTGCTGGATACCACATCCAATGTATTGGAATTTTTGAATATAAATCTTCAAAATAATACAACATTTTGGTACTTACAACAGCAAGTACGCCAACAAGTAATCCGATGATAACATAAATGAACATGGCAATAGTGCCTGGCAAAGCAACTGTTGGCATTGCAAAAATAGCTCCACTGCCCATGAAATAAATGTGCATAATATCTCCGGCAACACAAGCCAAAGCAACAGGAATTATGGAACGTGCTGAAAATTCGAACAACAATAATTCAATTGCCATTAAAACGCCAGC
>DATLTG010000078.1:0-2147 GCA_035533735.1 Bacteroidia bacterium | reverse complement strand
AAAAATAACTCTGTTGATGTAGCTTTGAACCACATCATTTAATTGTTGCTCGTCAATTTTTGGTTGGTGTTTGTATATCTCTGCACCAAGAGCTTTTCTCCATTCGTTAATTTGATTTAGAAATAAATTGTCAATCGAATATTGATTGATTTTACTTTCAATTTCTTTCCATTCCGTTTCAAATGCTCCTGAATAAACTGATTTCTTTCCTATAAGCTGTTTGATTTCTTCAAACTTGCTTTCGTATTCTGTGTAATGGTATTTTTTTACGAGTGCTTTTTGATAGTTGTCGTCCTTCTCAACTTTTACAGAAGTGTCATAAATAATTAAGTATTCAAAGTTTGAAAGAACAGAAATTTTCAACTTGGCTGTAAAGCCGTATCGTCTGACTTGTTTTGCAGTGTCGTAATTTGATTCAATGGAAACGCAAGGTTTCTTTGCTTCTAAAAAGTATTTTCTTTCAGAAAAAAGTCGGAAAGTATAATCGGGTTTTTTGGAATGCTCAGAAGCATTTGCTTTTAACGCTTCTTCCAAAATCACTTCTCGTTCGTTGGTCGGTTTCCCTGCATTGTTTTTAATGTCCCAACCAAGTAACTCGAAAAACGGGTCTAAGAAATCACTGCGAAGCAATGTTTCATTATACTTGCTTGTTAAGTAATAATCTCTGTCAGCTATATATTTATCTATGAGTTGCTTAATAGTCATTTACTTTTGTTCGCTTTTAAATATTTTACACGTTGTTCCGCCACTTTAAGGGCTTTTTCACCCAAATCTTCATCCTGGATTTCATACATAATTTTGTCACTAAAAAATAACACCAATAATTCATCCGAATCATAATAGTTGTATATTTCTGATAGTTTTAAGACTATTTCTTTAGTTAATTTGCGTTCACCACGCTCCATTTTGCTTAATATGGCTACATCAATGTCAAGCAATGCAGCTACCTTTCGCAATGGCAGCTCATTTTTCTCTCTCAGGTATCTGAGTTTTTCACCTATTGTTTCTGTTGACATAATAGCTATTGACAATAGCTGTCAAATTTAATACATTGGAATAGATTAACAATAATCAGTTTTAAAATCTTTTCAACATTTTATTGGCGGAATTTCCATCAAATAGTATAGAACCGTTTATTGCCGCAATAAGAGAATTAATGCAAAATAAATAAACACTACCTCTATCTATGACATTACCTAACGAAATTATAAAGCGTTGGCTTGTGTGGACTATTTACCCGTCAGGGCGTAGCGTCAGCGGAGACATAATATACATTATAGTTGACAGATTAATACTGAGGAGCCGTAGATTCCTTAACATAAAATCATTGCCGATATAGGACTAAAGCCGCTATATCTGATTTTATGTTAAATACTCGTTCCTCGTATTACGGAATCTACTCTGTTTGTCCTATAATTTATATTATGTTAAATCGTTAAATTAAACAAATAAACAATTATTGCACGAACTATACTTCTACTAAAACTATTTGTAAGTGTATTTAATATAATTGTTTTACAATTAGTTATAAATAGATATTAAATTTCTATTTTCAAACCATCAAAAGCTAAATGGATATTTTCGGGAAGTTCCTTTTCGAGATTTTTATGCAAACCTAATTGATGACTGATATGCGTAAAAAAAGTTTTATCGGCATTAAAATATTTCGCCAACTGAATGGCTTCATCAAATGTAAAATGCGAAATGTGTGTTTCTTTTCGAAGTGCATTTAAAACCAACACTTTTGTGCCGAAAACCTTTTTTTTCTCTTCATCAGAAATAAAATTGGCATCTGTAATATAGGTAAAATCGCCTACTCGATAACCAAAAACAGGCAGTTTATGGTGCATTACTTGTATCGGAATAAATTTTATGCCTTCAATTTCAAAAGGTTTTTCGTCAATAAGATGTAAATTTATTTCAGGAACTCCCGGATATTTAATTTTCTCAAAAATATATGGAAACTCACGCTTTATAGCGTTTACCACATTTTGCGTGGCATAAACTTCCATTGGTTTTTTGGTGAGATAATTAAAAGCGCGTATATCGTCAAAACCGGCTAAATGATCTTTGTGTTCGTGTGTAAAAATAACGGCATCTAATTGTTTTACGTTTTCGCGCAGCATTTGCTGACGAAAATCGGGACC
>DATLTG010000077.1:0-9750 GCA_035533735.1 Bacteroidia bacterium | reverse complement strand
AATTACTTGTGAAGTATCAATGTCTATCTCAACCATTGTCGCCAAAGAGTCTTGAGATTGAAAGGGTGATTTTGTTTTTTGAATGTCGTTTATGTAAGTCGGTTCATACCAATTCCCATTAATAATAGATTTGATATTAGTCTTCCAATTTGATGATGCGTTATCTGTTCGTGTCTCGTTTGTCTTACAGGAAGTCAAAAAGAGAGAAACTGTTATGATTAGAAATGTCTGTTTCATGGTCTTATTACTATTGGCAGATAACTTGTTTATAGTACTTTCTAAAGTCATTAATTTTTCTTTTTGATTTGTTTCATCTCCTTATCGAAGTCTGACACAAATTTTTGATCTTGATTAATTCTAAATTTATCAAATTCTTTAGTTGCTTTTTTTACAGCTTTTTCATGAGAAACTGTTCCTGCATTATCCAAAAGTTCATACCGATTTATTTTCAAAAATCCATCTAATACTTCAGTCCATTCTGCCATTTTCATTGGAATATTTCGCTCTGCTTGAAGTTCAGCAAAATTTAAATATAATTCTACTAATCTATTAAGTTCTTTTATTTCTTTTTCTTCCAAATAATTTTTAGCAATTCCAGTATCTGATTTTTGAATTTTTCCTTCTGGAGAATTTTTCCAAGTAGTCAATCCCATATTTGGCTTTTCAGAATCAGCTCTAATATGAATAATTTCTGCTGCCGTATTTCCTGCAATTGCCCAATGAAGTTTGTTCTGAACGGTTTTGTAAAAATTCAACGTAAACTCTGATTGCGCATCATAATCAATACTACATTGCGCATAAATATCTGTTATTTTTTGATAGAATCTTCTTTCCGAAGCTCGGATTTCCCGAATTCTTTCTAGTAATTCTTCGAAATAATCTTTGCCAAATAGTTGACCGCCTTGTTTTAAACGTTTATCGTCCAGAACAAATCCTTTGATGATAAATTCCTTTAAAGTTTTAGTAGCCCAAATACGAAATTGAGTAGCTTGTTTAGAATTTACTCTGTAGCCAACTGATATAATCGCATCTAAATTGTAAAAATTTGTTTGATAATTCTTCGCATCAACAGCAGTTGTTTCCAAAATGGAAATAACTGACGACTCAACCAATTCGCCACTTTCAAAAATATTTTTTAGATGTTTGCTTATGGCAGGCACATTAACTCCCAGAAGTTCGGAAATAGATTTTTGAGTGAGCCACACCGTTTCGTCCTTAAGAAAAACATCAACTCTGATTTCTCCATCTGTTGAAGTGTAAAGTAAAAAATCAGAATTGTTTGGAATTAATTTTCCCATTAGTTAATCTACTAATTCATTAAAATATTGTAATTCATTTATTGAAAAAATATTTTTTTCAATAATCATAAGATTTTCCGGCTAAACCGAAATCCAATTGTTTCTTTACTAAATCGGCACGTTTTACAACTATTTTTAATTTATCGCCTAAGGAATATTTTTTTCCACTTCGTCTGCCTTTTATGCAATAATTTTCTTCATCAAAAAAATAAAAATCATCTTTCAAATCGCGTAAGCGAATCATTCCTTCGCATTTATTTTCAATAATTTCAATAAACATTCCCCATTCGGTTACACCCGAAATAATGCCGTCAAATTTTTGTCCGATTTTATCTTCCAGAAATTCAACTTGCTTATATTTTACAGAAGCACGTTCGGCATCGGCAGCTAATTTTTCCATTGCTGACGAGTGTTTGCACTCTTCTTCTAATTTATTATCGTTGATAGGTGGCACTTTTATTTCGGCTGCTTCGTCTAAATAACGTTGCAACAAACGGTGCGCCATCACATCCGGATACCTGCGAATGGGCGAAGTAAAATGCGTGTAATAATCGAATGCCAAACCGTAATGACCAATATTTTGTGTAGTGTAAATGGCTTTCGACATGGTGCGAATCGCTAATTGTTCAATGATATTTTCTTCGGGTTTTGATTTTGCATCGTGCAATAATTTATTCATCGAAGTGGTGATTTCTTTAGCCGATTTGGTATTTAATTTATAGCCAAAACGCGTAACGAAATTTGAAAAATTTTGCAATTTTTCAGGATCGGGTGCATCGTGAACGCGATATACAAATGTTTTTTGTTTGTTGGTTTTTCGTTTTCCTACATATTCCGCAACCTTACGATTAGCAAGTAACATAAAGTCTTCAATTAATTTATGAGCATCTTTTTGTTCTTTAAAAAATACGCCAGTTGGATTTCCTTTTTCATCCAAATTAAATTTCACTTCTTGTCTGTCGAAAGCAATGGCGCCTTTTTTAAAACGTTCGGCACGTAATTTTTTTGCCAATGTATCCAATGTTTTCAGCTCTTCTACAAACTCGCCTTGTTCAGTTTCTAAAATTAATTGCACTTCTTCGTACGTAAATCTTCTGTCGGAATTAATAATAGTGCGACCAAACCATTCCGTTAAAACGTCCGCATTTTCAGTTAGTTCAAACACTGCGGAGAAACATAATTTATCCTCTTTCGGACGAAGTGAGCAAACATTATTAGAAAGAATTTCAGGTAACATCGGCACAACGCGATCTACCAAATAAACAGATGTTGCGCGTGCAGAAGCTTCTGTATCAACAATAGAATCGGGTTTTACATAATGCGAAACATCGGCAATATGAACGCCAATTTCCCAGTTTCCGTTTTCCATTTTTCGGAGCGAAAGCGCATCGTCAAAATCTTTTGCATCAATTGGATCAATCGTAAAAGTGGTAATTTGACGAAAATCTTTTCGATTGGAAATTTCATTTTCAGTAATAAAAGTCGGAATTTTATCTGCCATTTTTTCAACCTCTTTCGGGAAACGATACGGCAATCCAAATTCCGCAAGTATGGCGTGCATTTCTGTTTCATGATCTCCGGCATCGCCTAAAACTTCGGTAATTTCGCCAATCGGATTTCGATCTTTTTCGGACCATTCCACAATTTTAGCAATCGCTTTTTGTCCGTCTTTGGCTCCATTTAAACTTTCTAAAGGAATAAAAATATCGGTTTGCATACGCGAATTATCGGCAATAAAAAAAGCAAAGCGTGGAGAAATTTTTACGATGCCGACAAAAGCTGTTTTTGAGCGTTCAATAATTTCAACAATTTCACCATCCGCTTTTTTATTAGCTTTACTTGGGCGCACGCGAACTTTTACAGTATCTCCATGAAAAGCGCGCAATGTTTTTTTAGCAGAAACAAAAACATCTTCTTCTGTTTCGTCTGAAACGATGTACGCATCGCCCGAAGAAGTCATATCCACTTTTCCGATGATAAAACGATCAGATGATTTCATCAAAAATTTTCCGCGTTGTGGTTCCGTAATTGTTTGGCGTTCCGTTAAATCTTCTAAAATGGTATTGATTAGTATTTTTTGAGAATGATCTTCGATGTGAAGTTGAGCGGCAATTTGCTTGTAATTAAGCGGTTTTCCTTTATTTTTACTTAAAACGGAAATGACATCATCTACTAATAAATGTTTTCCTAATTTTTGTTTTTTTTTCGACATGTACTCTTTTTATCGGGGATTTTTTTTCTAAAAGTACAAATAAAAAAAACAGGTGAAATTTTTGTATTAAAAAAGTAGTTTAAAATTTATTTTCTTGCAATTAATTTGAATGAAATATAAACAGTTTACTACATTTGTTTTCCCATAATTATTTTAAAGATGTACGACAAAAAATTTCAAGAACAATTAACAGCGGAATTAAAAAATATTGATGCTGCTGGACTTTATAAACGCGAACGCATTATTACAACGCCTCAAAATGCCGTTATAAAAGTAAGTACAGGCGAGGAAGTCCTTAATTTTTGTGCCAATAATTATTTAGGATTGTCATCACATCCAACAGTTGTAAATGCCGCTAAAAAGGCGTTAGATACTCACGGTTACGGAATGTCATCGGTACGTTTTATTTGTGGAACACAAGATATTCACAAAGAATTAGAGCAAAAAATTTCAACCTTTTTAGGAACGGAAGATACCATTTTGTACGCAGCCGCTTTTGATGCCAATGGTGGCGTTTTCGAACCGCTTTTCGGAGAAGAAGATGCGATTATTTCTGATGAATTAAATCACGCTTCCATAATTGATGGTGTGCGTTTGTGTAAAGCAAAACGCTATCGTTATAAAAACAGCGATATGGCAGATTTGGAAGAGCAATTGAAAGCTGCACAAGCCAATCGTTTTAAAATAATTGTTACCGATGGCGTTTTTTCGATGGACGGTTACATCGCTAAATTAGATGAGATTTGTAAACTGGCTGAAAAATACAATGCGTTGGTAATGGTGGACGATAGTCATGCCAGCGGTTTTGTTGGAAATACTGGTCGCGGAACGCATGAACACAATAACGTTATCGGGAAAGTAGATATTATCACAAGTACGCTGGGAAAAGCTTTGGGCGGTGCAATGGGCGGATTTACTTCGGGAAGAAAAGAAATAATAGATATGTTGCGTCAGCGTTCTCGTCCGTATTTATTTTCCAATTCATTGGCACCAGCAATTGTTGGAGCTGCTATTGCGGTTATGGATTTACTAAGTGAAACAACTGCTTTGCGCGATAAAGTAATGGAAAATGCTCTTTATTTTCGGGAAGGAATGACGAAAGCAGGTTTCGATATTCGTCCCGGAATTCATCCAATTGTTCCGGTAATGTTGTACGATGCAAGTATTGCGCAAAAAATGGCAAGTAAATTATTAGCAGAAGGTATTTATGTAATCGGATTTTTTTATCCCGTTGTTCCGAAAGATTTAGCACGTATTCGTGTGCAACTTTCTGCTGCTCACGAAAAACAACATTTAGATAAAGCCATTGCCGCTTTCACGAAAGTGGGAAAAGAAATAGGAGTTTTGAAAAAATAAATTTTTAGCATGGACGAACTGTATAAAAAATTATTGGATGGCAACCGAGAATGGGTGGCTAAAATGTTGAAGGAAGATCCTGATTATTTTAACAATCTTGCCAACGGACAATCTCCGCCACTTTTGTGGATAGGCTGTTCGGACAGCAGAGTTCCGGCAAATCAAATTACCAATACAAAACCAGGTGAAGTTTTCGTACATCGAAACATCGCCAATATGGTTATTCATACCGATATGAATATGTTAAGTGTGCTTGATTTTGCAGTTCAAATTTTAAAAGTGAAACACGTTATTGTTTGCGGTCATTACGGATGCGGAGGTATTATAGCTGCAATGAGCAACAAAGAATATGGTTTAATTGACAATTGGTTGCGCAGCATAAAAGATATTTATCGTTTGCATCAAAAAGAGTTGGACGGAATTGCAGATGAACACGAACGAAAAAATCGTTTGGTGGAACTGAATGTAATTGAACAAGTGTCGAATTTATGTAAAACGTCCACTATTCAAAATGCTTGGAGCGCTAGACAATCCTTACAAATTCATGGTTGGGTATATGATGTTGCCAATGGTATTATTAAAGATTTAAAAGTGAGTGTTCGCAATAACGATGAGATGTCTGAGATTTATCGTTTCGACAAATAAATTCGCGAAAAAAAATATTTTTGAAATTCGATTAATATGAATGTGAAAAAGCTCTCTATCGTTATGCCCGCTTACAACGAGGAGAAGACAATTTTACTTATTCTTGAAAAAATAATTTCAGTACAGCTTCCGAATCAAATCGAAAAAGAAATTATTATCGTTAACGATTGTTCGTCTGATGCTACTTTAGAACAAATTGAAATTTTTAAAAAACAACATCCTCAACAAAACATAAAATCACATAGTCAACCTGTTAATAAAGGCAAAGGAGCTGCCATCCATAAAGGAATAGAATTGGCAACGGGCGATTTTTTAGTGATTCAAGATGCAGATTTGGAATACGATCCGGAGGAATATATTTTATTATTGAACCCAATTTTGGATGGTAATGCGGATGTTGTTTACGGCTCTCGTTTTATGGGAGGAAATCCGCACAGAGTATTATTTTTTTGGCATACTATCGGAAATAAATTTTTGACTTTTTTGTCGAATTTGTTTTCCAATTTGAATTTAACCGACATGGAAACGTGTTATAAAATGTTCAATACAAAATTGATTCAATCCATCAAATTGAAAGAAGAAAGATTTGGTTTTGAACCTGAGATTACTGCGAAAATAGCTAAAGTAAAAAATATTCGTTTGTACGAAGTAGGCATTTCTTATTATGGACGAACGTATGAAGAAGGAAAAAAAATAGGCTGGAAAGACGGATTCAAAGCACTTTGGTGTATTTTGAAATATAATATGTAAAAAGAGTTTTAAGATGCTTTTTAAAAATCGAATTCCTTCCACTCGTTTAATTAACTGGTTCATTATTTTATGTGTTATTTATACAAATGCTTCCTACCAATACTGGAATAGCGATAATAGAATAATCAAGGATGATGTTATTGGATATTATGGATATCTGCCCGCAACCTTTATATATCATGATACTTCGTTGAAGTTTACAGATAAATTACCTAAAAAATTACATGATGAAATATGGTATTTAACTTCTGCAAAAGGTGTAAGAGTTTTTAAATATACTTGTGGTTTAGCAATACTCTATTCTCCTTTCTTTTTTGCAGCTCACCTTTGCGCAAAAGTATTCGGATACGATGCGAATGGATATACTGTGCCTTACAAAATAGGGTTGATTATTAGCTGTATTTTTTACCTTGCTGTTGGCTTGTTTTTTTTACGGAAAATTTTGTCAAAATATTTCCCGAATGCTATTGTATCTATGACATGTCTTGCTACAGTTTTGGGGACTAATTTATTTTGTTATGTTACTTTTGAACCACCACTGGAACATGTCTATGGCTTCTGTATGTTTGCCGCATTTATTTATTATACCATTAAATGGTTCGAGAAGCCTTCATTGGTGATTAGTGTTTCTATTGGTGCTTTAGCCGGTTTAATTTCATTAGCGCGCCCTACAAATATTATTATCGTATTGTTTTTTATTCTTTGGGATATAACATCTATAAGCGATATTAAAAAGCGAGCATTGTTTTTTCTTTCCAATTATAAATGGATTATTTTGATTTGCTGTGTAGCATTTTGTGTATGGATTCCGCAATTTATTTATTGGAAACAACAAACTGGTCAATGGCTTTATTATTCATACGGCTCGAAAGAAGGTTTCTTTTTTAACGATCCTAAAATTATAAAAGGACTTTTTAGTTATCGAAGAGGGTGGTTACTTTATACACCTATTATGTGTTTTGCATTAATTGGAATTTTCTTTCTCAGGAAGCAATTAAAATCTTTTTTTCTTCCAATCATTGTGTTCATGCCTTTAAATCTGTACATTATTTTTTCATGGTGGTGCTGGTGGTATGGAGGAGGTTTCGGTCAGCGACCGCTGATAGATTCTTATGCTTTGTTAGCAATTCCAATGGCAGCATTTTTACATTATATTTGGAATAGAAAAAAACGTGTCCGAATTGCTGTATTTACTCTTTTTTACATCTTAATTCTCTTTAATCAATTTCAAAACCAACAATACAGATACGGAGCTATTCACTGGGATTCCATGAGTGGAAAAGCATATTGGGGAAATTTTGGCAGAATACATCCAGTAGCTAATTTGAACCAACTTCTGGATCCTCCTGACTATGAAAAAACGATAAAAGGAGATCGTTAAAAAACACTAATTAACCTAAAATTTACGCTACGTGGTATTTTATTTTTTTGCGATCAATTGAAGCTTGAATATCTTCCAATTGTCCTTTTGGAATTGAATTAATTAATTTTTGCGTATATTCTTTTTGTGGATGTAAGGAAATCTCATCAGCATCACCCATTTCTTCTACTTTGCCTTTATTCATTACTACCATTCTGTCCGACATAAATTTAACAACGGACAAATCATGCGAAATAAAAATATACGTAAAATCAAATTCTTCTCTCAATTCATTCAATAAATTCAATACTTGCGCTTGAACAGAAACATCTAAGGCAGAAACAGATTCATCGCAAATAATAAATTTCGGACTAAGAGATAATGCGCGCGCAATACAAATTCGTTGACGTTGTCCTCCAGAAAACTCGTGCGGATAGCGATAAAAATGAGTTTCGTTCATGTTCACGCGATTCAACAATTCAATTACTTTTTCTTTTCGCTCTTTGTCGCTTGCATAAATTCCGTGTACTTTCATCGGTTCTAAAATGGCTTCACCAATAGTAATACGCGGATTTAATGAAGAATAAGGATCTTGAAAAATAATTTGAATGTCTTTTCTCAAATTGCGCAATTCCTTTTGTCCGATATTGGTTATATCTTGTCCTTTAAAAATAATTTGTCCTTCGGTTGGTTCTATTAATCTTAAAACTGTTCTTCCTAACGTTGTTTTTCCGCATCCTGATTCGCCTACTAAACCAAGCGTTTCACCAGGAAATACATCAAAAGAAACATCATCAACAGCTTTTACATATTCAGTAGCTTTTCCGAAAAGTCCTTTTTTAATTGGGAAATATGTTTTGAGATTTTTTATTTGAAGAATAGGTTGTTTCGCGTACAATTTCGCGTGATGTTTATCCCGTTCATCTTTTGTGATAATAAATTTTTCAGTTACTTCCGCCACTGTTTGATGACTTTCTTGCATTAAACCATCACTGTCCACTTGCATAAAATCCGAAACAGTTGGCAAACGATGTAAGCGTCTGTTGAGTGGAGGACGACAAGCTAAAAGCCCTTTGGTATAAGGATGTTGCGGATTAGAAAAAATATCCCAAACCTTACCTTGTTCCACAATTTTACCTTTGTACATTACCACTACTTTGTCTGCCAATTCAGCAATTACGCCCAAATCGTGTGTAATAAACATAATGCCCATTTCGTGTTCGTATTGCAATTTTTGCATTAAATCCAAAATGGTATGCTGAACAGTTACATCTAAAGCGGTTGTTGGCTCATCGGCAATCAAAATAGAAGGTTTGCACGACATTGCCATTGCAATCATAACGCGTTGTTTTTGTCCGCCCGAAATTTGATGCGGATACGTTTCAAAAATATTTTCCGGACGCGGCAATTGAACTTCTTTAAATAAAGCAATGGTGCGCTCTTTAGCTTCTTGTTTTGATACTTTTTGATGCAATATAATGGCTTCCATAACTTGGTCGCCACAAGTATAAACAGGATTTAAGGAAGTCATAGGTTCTTGAAAAATCATGGCAATTTCGTTGCCACGAAAAGAACGCATTTCTTTTTCCGTCAGTTTTGTTAAATCAACAGTGCCTTTGTTTCTGGAATGAAAAATAATTTCTCCACCAGTAATTCGTCCCGGAGGATTAGGAATTAATCGCATTGCCGAAAGTGCTGTAACGGATTTTCCGGAACCGGATTCTCCAACAATACCAATCGTTTCGCCTTTATTAAGTGTGAAGGTAATATCGTTTACTGCTTTCACGGTTTCGTCTTCTGTACGAAATTCCGTTACTAAATTTCTGACTTCTAATAAGGCTTCTTTTTCCATATTTTCTATATTGCAAAGGGAGCTAAAAGTACAGCATATATTTTTATTTTACAAATCTGCTTGTTTTAAACATTCGTGCAAAACGCCTTCGCTTACGATTCCTGTACTTCCGTTTATTATTATTCTTATATTTTTTTTTGCATCTTGTAAAATTAAACAGAGAATTTCAAAGTCAATTGTCCGCCAAGTCCTTCACGAATAATTCGCATTAAAGTTGTTAGGCGAATGTCGCTCGCATCATTCTCAATTCGTGAAATATAATTTTTTGTCGTTCCTA
>DATLTG010000076.1:0-3016 GCA_035533735.1 Bacteroidia bacterium | reverse complement strand
TATAAATTATTGAGTAAAAGGAAGTATTGGACGGACTATCCCTCAGGCATTAATTTTGTAAGTTCTGTAATTTCAAATACCCCTTCATTACTATATCCATTTTCATCTATCCAGGTGCATAACGCTGAATGTTTTTTGTCATTGATTTTCTTTACAACCATTTTAATAGGTGAAAATTTATAATAGACTGGATAATAACCTTCGGTAAAGTTTTCCATAGTCAGCACATTCAATGCAGTTGATTGTATGTTATCCTTAAAGGACAGAGAATTGCGAGGATTTACTAAAAACTTAATTCCCACTGCCAACACATATATTACAAATAAGAAAACGACTGCCAACCCTATCCATATATAGTTCAAATAATTGGAAGGACTCGTGGGAGTGCTAACACCTGCTGTTTTTACTTCCGTTGTTGAGGGTGAAGCAGAAGGAGTAGATGTAGCTGCAATATTTTTAGTGTTTCCTGTCTTAGCAGAATCATTTGTTGCATTTGCCGAAACAGGATAGCTGAGCGATTTGATGTAATTTAATATTGAGATTATTTGTTGTTGATTCAATGGTTGATTTGGCATTACCATTCGATTATTCGCAACGAAAAGGAATATTGCAGCCTTGTTATTGGATTTAATTAATGATTGAGAAGAATGTATCCATAAAAGAAGCCATGGTAGAGTATTTTTGCCTTCAACTCCTTTAAGGTCTGGACCAACAAGTTTACCTTCTCCTATAGTGTGGCACATAATGCAGTGTTGCTGGAACAATCGTTGCCCTTTCTGATTAGATAAAGTTGAAGAAGGTGGGAAGTTGGCTGCAAGCCCAGTAGATATAAAATCTGATGTATTTGCTGGAACAATTTTATCTAATGATTTGATATAATTTATCACATAGATTATCTGATGTTTATTCATTGGTTGATTTGGCATTGGGACTCTTTTATTAATATCAAAAAGTTGTACTGCAGCCCTATCATTAGCTTTAATTAACGCTTTTGAAGACTGTATCCAATTTATAAGCCATGATAATTTATGCCTGTATTCAACTCCTTTAAGATCTGGACCAACAAGTTTACCTTTTCCTATAGAGTGGCACATAGAACAGTTTTTCACAAATAAATATTGCCCAATCTTTATGCGTTTGTTTAAATCCTTTTGAGCTTGCAACTGAATTGAGAATGAAGGATTTAGAATTATCGCTATTAGTAGAAATAATCTTATTGAGCTATTTCTTGTTTTTTTCAAAGAATGTCATTTTTGTTTTTAAGATATGAAGCAATTACTGTATAACAAAGATGAGGCTATTAATTTAAGTTGGTGTTACATTATGTCCACGATAAATTACATCATTCACACATTTAATTTATGAAAATATTTTTAATCTGTGTTACATTTAATAATATTTCAAGAAGGTGTGTGTATCCTCAAACTAATTTTAACTCTTCCCAAAAGCACTAACTTCAAACACACTGGATTTATTTAAATCGCAAATGTATCTTGGGGAATTACAAAAAAGTATGATTCACCTCAAATCAGAATATGATTTATAGCTTATAACGGCAATTATTAATTAAAGGGAAGTATGTTATCGAGAATTTAAGAATATTAAAAAGGAGTATTTAATTCTGATACGAGGAGAAATTAATTGAAACAAAAAAAATTTATAACCCCATTTCTTTGCCTTTATTGAGCATAAACTGAAAGGCAGCTTCGCGTTCATTCGGAATCAAACCATCTAAAATTGCTTCACGAATAGCTAATTTTAAAACACCTACTTCTCTGCCAGGTTTTAAATTAAATGCTTTAATAATATCTTCACCTGAAACAGGTGGTTGCCAATTTCTGATTTTATCTTTCTCCTCAATTTCTTTTATTTTCTGACGAACAATTTCAAAATTTTTGAGATAGCGTTTTACTTTATTTTCATTTTTAGAAGTAATGTCTGCTTCGCAAAGCGTCATTAAATCGTCCATTTCATCACCTGCTTCAAAAAGCAATCTTCGCACTGCGCTATCGCTCACAATTTCTTGCGAAAGCACAATTGGTCTGAGATGTAGCAATACTAATTTCTGAACGTATTTCATTTTTTCGTTCAATGGAAGTTTTAATTCGGCAAATATTTTAGGCACCATTCGAGCACCTTTATCTTCGTGTCCGTGAAACGTCCAACCGTGATTTTTTTCAAAACGTTTGGTGACAGGTTTTGCAATATCATGTAAAATGGCAGCCCAACGCAACCAAAGATTGTTTGTATTTTTAGAAATATTATCCAAAACTTCCAAGGTATGATAAAAATTATCTTTGTGCGATTTTCCATCAATCGTATCAACACCTTGCAGCAAAGTCATTTGTGGAAAAATTAATTTCAGTAAACCTGCATCAAACAACAATTTAAAGCCAACAGAAGGTTTCGGAGAAAGAATAATTTTATTCAACTCATCGGCAATTCTTTCTTTCGTAATTATAGAAATTCGGTACGCATTTTTAGAAATGGATTCGAGCGATTGTTTTTCGATTTCAAAATTTAATTGAGAGGCAAAACGAATGGCGCGCATCATCCGCAAAGGATCATCAGAATACGTGATATCAGGATTAAGCGGTGTTCGAATAATTTTATTTTCAATATCATTTACGCCACCAAAAGAATCTATTAAATTGCCGAATTTATTTTTATTCAGACAAATTGCTAAAGCATTTATCGTAAAATCTCTGCGGTTTTGATCATCTTCAAAAGTGCCTGTTTCCACAATCGGGTTACGTGATTCAGCACGATACGATTCTTTACGTGCACCAACAAATTCCACATCAAAATCGAATGCGTTAAGTTGAGCCGTTCCAAAATTTTTAAAAAAATGCACTTCAGGTTTAAAAGAAATTTTTTTCGAAACTTTTTTCGCTAAATCAATGCCATTACCAATTACAACAATGTCAATATCTTTACAAGGTTTTTTTAAAATAGCATCACGCACAAATCCGCCAACCACATAAGCATCCACTTTCATTTCATCAGCAGCTTCTGA
>DATLTG010000075.1:0-4499 GCA_035533735.1 Bacteroidia bacterium | reverse complement strand
TGTTGCCACAAGATGCAAGTAAAACGAGCAACATACTTGCAACTACTTTTTTTAGGTTGAAAAAAATAGTTTTAACGCTTGTTTTTTTTTCAATCGGTAACGATATCATTGATGGTTATTTTTACGCGTTTAATTTTTCTGTTATCTGATGATTCAATATTAAAAATTAAATTTTCAAAAATTATTTTTTCGTTTTTTCTCGGAATCCGACCTTCTAATTCAATCAGAAAACCTGCTAATGTATCCGATTCTCCTTTGTTTTCTTGAAAAATAGCGGTAGTTAAATTTGTAATGCGACAAAAATCATTCAATAAAATTTTTCCTTCAAACACATAATTATTATTGTCTAACTTTGAGTAAATGGTATCGTCATCATCAAATTCATCGTTTATTTCGCCCATAATTTCTTCAATAACATCTTCTAATGTTACAATGCCGGAAACACCTCCATATTCATCAACAACAATTGCAAGGTGTGTTTTTTTGTATTGAAACTCGCGTAACAAATCATCAATTTTTTTATTTTCAGGAACAAAAAATGCAGGTCGAATTAATGGTTGCCAGTTGAAATTATTTTTTTCATTTAGAAAAGGTATCAAATCTTTTATGTGTAAAATTCCTACAATAGAATCTAAATTTTCTTTGTAAACAGGAACGCGTGAAAATCCTGCATCAGTTATTTTTTCAAGTAATTCTGTGAAAACTGTTTTTTGTTCAAAAGCAATTACATCCATTCGTGGTTTCATAATTTGCTTTACATCTGTGTTTCCGAAACGCACAACTCCTTTTAAGATTTTATGATCTTCAGCAGGCATGCTTTTTTCAGAAGTCAATTCAAGTGCATGTGATAATTCGTCCATTGAAATCTTTCGGTTTTTGCGTTTTATTTTTTTATCAATTACAGATGTCGAAGCAACTAAAAAAGAGGCGAATGGTTGTGCTATTTTTTGCAAAAATGCCATTGGATAAATTAATACTCTTGTTGCTTTTAAAGCATTTTGAGTAGCATAAATTTTCGGAATCATTTCGCCAAGTAGTAAAATTAATAAGGTAATGGCAGCTACTTCTACAATAAATTCGAGAATTGGATTTTGAAATTTTGGAAGTGCGTTATTGGTGATATAAGTTGAAAGAATGACAATGGCAATGTTGACAAAATTACCTGAAATAAGTATTGTTGCAAGTAATAATCGCGGTTTTGAAATTAAATCAATTATGCGAATGTCTTTTTTTGTATTAGATGATTTTAGTGTTTCTACATCTGCGGGAGAAAGTGCAAAAAAAGCTGCTTCAGCGGCTGAAATTATTCCGCTAAAAAACAGTAAAATGGCAATTGCGATAATCGCAGTAAGCGTACCGAATTCAAAAAAACGGGAAGAGAAAATTAAAAAAGTGTTAAGTAAATGTAGATTCAATTTTCTTTTTCAGTTTAATTTAAAAAGTAAAACGCTCAATCTATTTGCCCTAATTAAGGTAAATAAATTAAGCGTTAAATATAATTTTGGACATTTGTTTTAAAAAGGCAAATCATCCGTTGATTCATTTGCAGATGTACTAACATTGCTAGATTCATTAGGCGATTCGGTGTGATTTGTATTTCCGTCTCGATCTTCTTTTTTACCCAAAATATTCAAATTTTCAGCAATAATTTCGGTGGTGTATTTTTTAACACCTTCTTTGTCTTCCCACGAACGTGAACGAATTTTACCTTCTATATAAACTTGCATTCCTTTTTTTAAATATTTTTCTGCTACTTCAGCCAAACCACGCCACAAAACAATGTTGTGCCATTCTGTTTGATCTACTTTTTTTCCTGTTTTGTCTTTGTAACTTTCGCTTGTTGCCAACGAAAATTTTGCAACTGCCGTACCTCCTTCAAGATAACGCACTTCTGGGTCTTTTCCTAAATTCCCAACTAAAATCACTTTGTTTACTCCAGCCATGTTTATATTTTTTTAGGTTAATAAATACGAAACAAAGATACTAATAAAAGCAAAAAATGTTTCCTTTTTTAAATTATAAAACCTTAACGTAATGATCCAAAAAACATTGCCTTTTATTTTGAAAATTATTTTTCCGTTTTGTTAAAAAAATTCCACTAATTTTTCGAGTTGCATTCCGCGCGAACCTTTTATTAAAATAGTTGAATTTTCAATCAAATTATTATTAAACCATTGTTTCGCTTCTTCGGTATTTTTAAAAGATTTTGCAGATGTTTTTTTTGAAGCAGTTGAAAAATATTTTCCCACAAAAAATATTTTATCAAATTTGTTAGATTGAATTAAATGAATAATTGAGTTGTGTTCTTTCTCTGTATCTGTGCCTAATTCTAACATATCTCCGAGAATTAAAATTTTATTTTTGGCATCCATTTCTGCAAAATTTTCGATGGCAACTTTCATACTTGACGGATTGGCATTGTAAGCATCTAATAATAAAAAATTATTTTTAGT
Organism: Bacteroidia bacterium; assembly: GCA_035533735.1. Classification (GTDB taxonomy): domain Bacteria; phylum Bacteroidota; class Bacteroidia; order DATLTG01; family DATLTG01; genus DATLTG01. The sequence goes on along the minus strand of DATLTG010000075.1, from coordinate 2,046 downwards.
TTGCACCGCTTGCGAACGATTTAAAGAAGGCACATAATTTTCCAATCCTTGACGAATTTCATTTTCTGAAACACCAAAATAATTTCCGATACAAGCTGCAGCTAATATGTTTTCAAAATTATATTTCCCAACAAGTTTTGTGTTGATTGTTTTTTTGTCAGCAAAAGAAACAATTTCGTTTTTCTGCTTAATTTTTAATTTTACAAAAGGATTGCTTTCGATAAATAAACCAATGGTATCATAAGTTTCATTTGTTCCGAAAATTATTTTTTTAATTCCTTCTGAAAGTTTTTTTAATAATTGATTGTCTTCGTTTACAAACAAAAATCCATTTTTTTCTTTGATGAATTGATACAATTCGTTTTTTGTTTTTACAACACCTTCATATCCGCCAAAGCCTTCTAAATGGGCTTTTCCGATATTTGTTATCATTCCAAAATTAGGTTCGGCAATCCGACAAAGTACTTCAATTTCGTTTTGATGATTAGCACCCATTTCAATGATTGCTATTTCGTGTGATTTATTAATGGAAAGTAGTGTTAAAGGAACACCAATGTGGTTATTTAGATTTCCTTTTGTAGAAAGTGTTTTAAATTTCTGCGAAAGCACTGCGTGGAGGAGCTCTTTACTGGTTGTTTTTCCGTTTGTTCCGGTAATAGCAATGATTGGAATATTCAGTTGTTTACGATGATAATTGGCAAGTTGCTGAAGCGTTGATAATACATTATCTACTAAAAAATAGCGATTATCTTTTTTAAATTTTTCATCATCAATAACAGCTAAAGAGCAGCCGGCATCAAGTGCTTTTACAGCAAATTCGTTTCCATTAAAATTTTCGCCTTTTAAGGAAAAAAAAATACTATCGGGAATTAAATTTCTCGAATCTGTTGAAATTGTTTGATTTTGGAGAAAGAGTTTGTACAGATTTTCAATTTGTTCTAACATATCAAAAAAATTAAAGCCCCAATTTAATTAAATTGAGGCTTTAAAAATAGATTTTTTAATTTATTTATTCTCTTTTTTTCGTTCCTAATCCTGTTGGACTACCTACGCGCGTCATCGCACAACGGAATCCGATATAATCGGTAGCCTGTGCTTGATCAAGGAAACGTCTTGTTCCAGGGCTCATCCAATAAGCTCTATCTCTCCAAGAACCACCTTTGTAAACTTTCGCTTTATCGTTAATCATAGATGTAACACTGTATTCGTACATTATTTTGTTACCACGATTTGTAATGGCATCCTGACCTTCTTTATAGAAAATACTTGAATTAACATCTCCGTCTTTATAGTCAATATTATCGGCTTGTTTATAATTCCTACGGGTGTCCAAATGGTCTTCTTTATTATTGATACTTACGTCTCTCCAAAGTACGCGACCTGGAATATTTGTAATATTACTATCAGCATCGTATCTAATAGAATCGTTAATTACAATTCCATCATCGTCTTTAACTTGAGTTTTAAATACATTACCGCGGAATGGTCTGAAATCATCATCATCTTGCAAGTTTAACGGACGATAAGTATCCATTACCCATTCGCTTACGTTACCAGCCATATTGTAAAGCCCGTAATCGTTAGGCCAATAAGAATACACTGGAGCTGTAACGTCAGCGGCATCATTTAACCAACCAGCAGCACCCATATAATCTCCATTTCCTCTTACAAAGTTACCTAACATTTGTCCAATCCATTTGTCGTCCGGATTTCTCACCCAATGTCCATTCCAAGGGTAAATTCTACGATCAGAAATAAGTTCACCATGTGTATTTCCAATTAAACCGTAAGCTGCATATTCCCATTCTGCTTCAGTTGGTAGGCGATAATCCGGTAAAAAGATTCCGTCTTCCATTTTTACTTGGCGTGTATCTGCATTTGGATCTAAGGAAGGTAGTGGAGTTTTCACTTGTCCAGTCCATTTTCCGGCAAGATATTCATCCGTATTAAAATAATCAGCATCCGAAGCATTTGGATTAAAATCAATAATTCCTTCGCGCACTAAAATAAATTCATTCACGCGATCGGTACGCCACTTACAAAAAT
>DATLTG010000074.1:0-2116 GCA_035533735.1 Bacteroidia bacterium | reverse complement strand
CAAAACTATCGGAGCTTAGATTGCCAGGCAAGATGCAGTTGGACGGTGCGTTACCTTGCAAACACAAACATCGACAGGTTTAAACAGCATCTCAGGTTCATCTAAATTAATTTCATCCATATAGTGAAAACTGCCAAGTGGTGTAAAAATAGTTGAGGGGAAATTGTCTGGTGGATTATAATTATTAAAAATGGAAATGACATATTCTGTTTCAAGTCTTTCCTTGTTTTCATCATCATAATCATCTAAATGTAGCGTGTGGTCTGCTGTAACAAAAAAATTATTATTATTAAATTCTACGATAAAACCAGAACCAAAACCAACAGGATTTTCTAAATTTTTATCATTAGGTCTTGTAATTTGTGTATGATAAGAAGTTTTAACTAATATATCATATAAAGAAAACAATTCGATTGATTTGTCTTGCATAATATTTTATAATGAATCGAGGTCGTCTAACATTCTGACTAACGTTTTTTTTTAAGTTGTTGATTATCAATATTCTTTTATTATTTATGGTTCATTGGCGTAGATTCTGATACGCAAAATAAGGGGATAGGAAGCTCCCTAATTAAGGAGGTAATTGAGGAAGCCCATTCCCAACAAATACCTGTTTACCTCGAAACCTCAACTTTAAAAAACATTCCCTGGTACGAGAAATTTGGTTTTAAAATTTATAATGAACTCAATCTTGGTTACCCGTTATTTTTTATGAAGAAAGAATAAATAATCAGGTTAAGATATGTTGTTGCCCGGAACTCAAATGTATATTATCACATTTATGTTTGTGAGCATAGAATTAGTAATTTTTTTCTATCTGCTCATCTATAAGTTAGCAAGGCCCGATGATAAAACGACGATTCTAAACATAATTTTAATCTTCTTATTAATAACTTATAATGTTACGGGAGGCTTACTGCCAGATCCCAATTTACCAGGTTCCGTTTTTATCCAGGAGGTTATTGCTTATGGCACAGGATTTATAACACCTTGTTTCTTTCCTTATTATGTTTTCAAAGCTTTCGGGTTAGAGAAGATGAAATTTCATGCCTACAGGGGAGTTTATTTATGCTTACTATTACCATATTTTCTTTTTGTAATAGTATATGCTGCAACAAACAACCTGGAGATTGCAAAAAATTTATTGGTGCTTCCGGTACTATATGCGTTATGGATTATTTATTCTATTTTAAAAGCTATTAAATATAAATACAGAAATAATTTCAGCAGCAAAGAATCTAAAGAAGAAGTTACCGTTCTTTTTTTTAGTATCACACCATGGATTGGCTTACCCATTGTCAGTTATTTTAACCTGAGCCAGACTATAGAAGCTTCTATAACTAACCCGGGATTTTTGCTTTTATTAGCGCTTCAGGTTAACAGGCATATAAAGCAATTGAGGATAGAGCATCGAAAATTAATTGATTCTGAACTACGATTATTAAACTGGAATACGAACTTGCAAAAAGAGGTAAATAAAAGGACAAGAGAATTGGAAATAATCAATGAGCAACAAACCAACACTTTTGTTAACCTCGCTCACGAAACAAAAACACCGCTCACATTAATCAATAATTATCTCGAAGAATATGTAAACAGGAATGGTGAATGTGAAGAACTTTCTGTCGTAAAGAAAAATATAGAAAAGCTCTCAAGCGATATTGTCAATTTTTTTGATATTGAAAGATTCAACAAAGGAATCCCAATATACAATCATAAACAGGTTTCAAATGTAAGTGAGATAGTTAAAGACAATTTGATACTTTTTAAAGAATATGCAATAAAAAGAAAAATTAAAATCAATGAAAATGTTGAAAATAATTTATTCGTTTGTGGTGATCCTGTTTCAATAAATCGAATCGTCATTAATCTTATTGAAAATGCTATCAAATTCTCAGAAGGTGATTGTACCATAGAAATTATTTTGAAAGTTCACAACGAAAAAATTATTTTTTCAGTTAAAGATTGGGGAATAGGCATTTCTCCTGAAATGCATGAGAAAGTATTTAAGCCATACTATCAAATTTATAATGAAAAAAAAAGTATTCAAGGCATGGGCTTAGGATTGCCCATCGTAAAAAAAGTAATAGAAGATTTAAATGCCGAAATAATAATT
>DATLTG010000073.1:0-2295 GCA_035533735.1 Bacteroidia bacterium | reverse complement strand
AAAATACTTTTTACACAAAAAATCAGGAGGGACACTGACATAATTGGCAAACGATTAAACGACAATACACATTTTGGCTTCATTGATAATATGTTCACTTATAAGAACAGAGATATTATCCTCTATTCTCAAAGACATTTTTTATCAAAGGTAATTAGCCAAGAACACTTGTTATTGGATGACACAGATGTACCATTCGATTGGGACCATATATCACCAAACTCATTTGTTTATGGCCTCCAAGACATACCACCAATAATTAAAGATTGGTATAATTCCAACGGCAATTTTAGAGCTTGGCCATACTCTTTGAACAGAATGGATCAAGATGTTCCTCCAGCCTTGAAATTAGACCCATTAAACGAAAAAAACTATTATTATGACGTTGCAAGTTTTGAACAAATTAAAAATCAATGGAGCCAATTCTTGACTGAAAGCAACAATCTTTCAATAAATATAGGAGACTTAAAAAAGCATCTTTTAGAATGGTCAGCCTGCGACAAATCTTGGTCTCAATGCAATGTTACTAACCTAAAAGAGAAAAATAATTGGGAGACTGTTTATCAACTTATTATTCAAAGAAACTTTGAATTAATACAGAATTGGTATTCAGAACTAAGCATTAAAGACCTTTTACCTAAAAAACAGTCTGATAAATTCAGCACAGTTTTGAATAATAAATATTGGTTTAACAATTTCAAGGTTAATTCAAACAACGAATTAACAAGGTATTTAAAAAATAAACTCAGAAATGACAATAATGCAACTTGGGTAATTAAGCCTTTTAAAATTGAAAATAACTATTATCATTTTTATTTAATAATAGATAAAAATCCATTGAGGATTTTAGGGAATAATGAAATAACTTTTGGAGTCATTCAAAGCATAACTAATAATGAAAATGAGTTATTTAAAATTCCTGAAACATTTAAAAACAAATATAATTCAGACAACAAAACATTTGTGGAAAGTTCGTTTACCTTGACTTCTCATGAGGATGATTCTTACATTCAGTTGTTTTCTAACATCCAAGCTTGGTTGAAAAACTATCCATTAAAAAAGTTCCGGGACACTATAACGAATGAATTATTAAGCTCTGTTAAATCACATTACAAAAGAAAAACAGTTTAGACAATCATGCAGACAAAAACCAATATAACGACAAGAACGCCATCTGCCAAATGTTGTTCCTGCTTAATTCAAAATTCAATATCTAACGTTTGCGCATAAGCGCCTTTTTTAAAAGTTTTGGTAACTGTCTTTCCCTGGTAGGTTTCTGCTTTCACTTTGTATTTTCCCCGCGCTTCTTTTATCGCTATCATCGAAACATAACTGCAATCAAAAATATCCGATAAATATTGCCTTCCGGTGTCGTAATTATATAAATAAATTCTTGCCTCCCCAGGTAATAACCTAAATCGAAAGTATGTATAAAGAGTGTTTAAAATGAATTTAAAGTACTTTAGATTGATGGCAGATATGAGAATTGGAATGATAAAATGGAGCTTGCAAAATTGCATCATCAATTCTGTTAAATGGTTTACAAACAAATCAAAAAACTAACATGAAAAAAATTATTTCTTACATGATTGTTTCCGGAGAGTCTATAGCAGAATTAGAACAGGCAGTAAATAATTGCTTGGAAACTGACTGGCAACCAAACGGAGCAATAACTATCGATGTATCCATTGACAAAACAAGGTACCTACAACCAATGGTACAGTTTGATGATGAACCCGAACTCTCCTGAATGCTTGTATTATTTTTATAATAAAATAAATTCTAATTTTAGAAAAACTAAAAATTATGGAAATATTCGCTGTCTGGGTAATCTTGTCAATTGTAATCGGTGCGATTGGCAGTTCACGAAAAATCGGATTTGGCGGTGCATTCGCAGTCTCCTTTTTATTGAGTCCGCTAATTGGTTTTATTATTACTATTGTTTCAAAAGATAAAGAGCAGGAGAAAATGCAAATTGAAATGCTTCGGCAGCAAAAGGCACAAACTGCTGCTTTGCAAAACGCACAGACAAAACCAAACCAGCAATCAATGTTGGATGAACTTGAGCGCATCTCTAAATTAAAGGATCAAGGAGACATCACCCAGGAAGAATATCAAAAGCTGAAAAATAGCATCATTGCAAAAATTGATTAAAGTCTTTAACGCGAGGAAATACTTGCTGTTAAGCAAAGCAGGACACAGCTGGGGGAAAAATAATGGGGCGGATCTGAAAAGCGATATAATTAGGATTTAAAAAATAAAATTAAATGAAATATCAAACTTCAAAAAAATCAC
>DATLTG010000072.1:0-6892 GCA_035533735.1 Bacteroidia bacterium | reverse complement strand
TTTTTAAATTAAAAATTAAACATCCTAAATCCAACAGCTATTTCGTTCTTCTGGAACAAAAAGGTTTTCAAAAAATAATTTTTCAATGTATTTTTATTTGTCTTCACGCAGATTCTGAATCAAGTCCAGAATGACCTTTTTTTTAATCTAACATCCAAATACTAAATACCAATATCTATTTTTCAACCTGCCCAATTCTCTCTATCTAAACTGCGGTATTGAATAGCTTCAGCGAGATGAGGAGTTTCTATATTTTCGCTGCTATCTAAATCGGCAATAGTGCGCGCCACTTTTAAAATCCGGTCGTAAGCGCGCGCTGAAAGTCCGAGTTTATCCATTGCTGTTTTTAATAAATTATTTCCAGCATCATCAATTTTACAAATACTGCGCAATTGTTTAGTGGTAATTTGCGCATTGCAATAAATGCCATCATTTTCGGCATAACGTTTCTCTTGTATTTCGCGAGCTTTTACCACACGTTCTCTCACACATATACTTTTTTCAGAAGTTCTTTTTCCGGCTAATTCGTTAAAGGAAACAGGCGTAACTTCCACATGAATATCAATTCTATCTAACAAAGGACCAGAAATTTTATTCAAATATTTTTGAACTACTCCAGGTGCACAAACGCATTCTTTATCAGGATGATTGTAATAGCCGCAAGGACAAGGATTCATTGACGAAACTAACATAAAGCTGGCAGGATATTCCACCGAAAATCGAGCACGTGAAATATTGATAATTCTATCTTCCAAGGGTTGGCGCATTACTTCCAAAACAGTTCTTTTAAATTCCGGCAATTCATCTAAAAATAAAACGCCATTGTGCGCCAAAGAAATTTCTCCCGGTTGTGGCGAAGAACCTCCACCAACAAGTGCAACATCACTTATGGTGTGATGTGGAGAACGAAAAGGACGCGCAGAAATTAATCCGGTGTTTTTTCCCATTCTTCCTGCAACGCTATGAATTTTGGTTGTTTCCAATGCTTCGTATAAATTCATTGGAGGTAAAATAGTGGGTAAACGCTTGGCAAGCATTGTTTTTCCAGAACCTGGCGGTCCAATTAAAATCACATTATGTCCGCCAGCAGCCGCAATTTCGAGTGCACGTTTTATATTTTCTTGCCCTTTTACATCTGAGAAATCAACTTCCGAATCGTTGGCAGTTAAATAAAATTCTTCGCGCGTGTTTACAATTGTTTTTTCTAGAATAATTTTTTCGTTAAAAAAATCAATTACTTCTTTTATATTTCCAACACCATAAACTTCTAATTCACCAACAATAGCAGCTTCTTTGGCATTTTGTTTCGGTAAAATAATTCCTTTAAAACCTTCTTCGCGTGCTTTAATAGCGATGGGCAAAACGCCTTTCATAGATTGCAATCCGCCATCGAGCGAAAGCTCACCCATAATTATATATTCGTGAATTTTAGCAGATTTTATTTGTTCCGAAGCAGCTAAAATTCCAATTGCAATAGTCAAATCGTAAGCAGAACCTTCTTTGCGAATATCGGCAGGAGCCATATTTACAACAATACTTTTTCCTGGGATTTTATAACCATTATTTTTTAATGCAGCATCAATGCGTTGCTGACTTTCTTTAACGGCACTGTCGGGCAAACCGACTAAAAAAAAATTAACGCCCGGACCGATATTTACTTCAACAGTAATGGTGGTAGCGTTAATTCCATAAACAGAACTTCCATAAGTTTTTACGAGCATACATTTTAGTTTAACTTTTAAAACGCAAGCTTTTGAAATTTATTTTCCTATTTTTTTTATAGATTAAAAAACGCGCAAAAAAAATCGCCTGAAATTTTTTTCAGACGATTAAAAAATATTTTTTATTTAAAATAGAATCTTACAAAACTCCTTCATCATAAGCCTTTTCGCCATGAATGGAATTGTCGAGTCCTGAATCTTCTTCTGATTCGGAAACGCGAACTTTGAAAATTTTATTTATCAGCGTAAGCATAACGTAAGTGAAAACGAAAGCGTAAATACAGGCACCAATTACAGCGATACATTCTTTTATAAAAAAGTGTGTTCCGCCAAAAAGTAAACCATCAACACCAGAACTGTTTACTGCTTTTTCGCCTAAAACGCCTAACATAATTACGCCAAAACAACCGCCAACTCCGTGAACTCCCCAAACATCCAGCGCATCATCCCAACCCATTTTATTTTTTAAATGAACCGCCAAATAACAAATTATTCCGGCTGCAATTCCAATAACAATTGCCGATGGTAAAGAAACATAACCCGCAGCTGGCGTTATCGTTGCAAGTCCGGCAACAGCTCCTGTAAGCAAACCGACAAATTTAGGTTTTCGTTGCATGCTCCATTCGATAATAAGCCAAGTGATAGCAGCAAAAGATGCTGCAACATCGGTATTCAAAAAAGCAAGACCAGTAATGGCATTTACATTCAACTCACTTCCTGCATTAAATCCGTACCAACCAAACCACAATAAACCTGTACCAATTGCAATTAGCGGAATGCTGTTTGGAGTAGATTCGGTATTTCTTCGTTTGCCAACATAAAAAACAGAAGCCAATGCCGCAAATCCGGCTGTTGCGTGAACAACTATTCCTCCTGCAAAATCTTCAACACCCCACTGAGCAAGTAAACCACCGCCCCAAACCATGTGTACAAATGGATAATACACCAACAATTGCCAAAGCACTAAAAATACCAAGTACGATTTAAAAGTTACTCTGTTGATGAAAGCGCCCGTAATTAAAGCCGGAGTGATAATGGCAAACATCATTTGATAAGCAATAAATACAAATTCCGGTAATTTTGGATTTCCCGGAAATGGTGTGTTTAATGTAACTCCGTGTAAAAAAACTTTATCGAGATTTCCGATAATTCCGCCTAAAGCATTTCCGCTAAAGCAAAGTGAATAACCGCACACAACCCAAATAATGGTGGTAATTCCCATCGAAACAAAACTCTGAATCATGATTCCGAGAATGTTTCGTTTGCCGGCTAATCCACCATAAAAGAAGGCAAGTCCTGGAGTCATTAGCATCACAAGACTTGTAGCCAAAAGCATAAATCCTGTTATGCCTGTATCGAATATTACTGTGTTCATATATATTGTTTTTTAGAGGTTTACTTTTTGAAAATTATTAAAACCAAACGCCCATATCTACCATTGTTTCCGTTCTATAATTGCTATACGTTCCATCGGAATAAAATATTTTTTGCGCATTATCCATTTGCAAATACCGTCCTTCTAAACGAATAAAAGAGTTTTCGGTTGGTTTAAATTCAAATCCCAATGTTATTCCTTTTAATTTGTAACCTGTAATATTATTATTTTCATCCACCATTATTCCGGTTAAAAATCCGTCAGCATCACTGAATGTTTCCAACCTCGAATAAATTCCCCATTTATCTGTAAACTTATAATTTAAAGTAAGAATACTACTGTAAACATAAGCTTTTTTTGTAGAATCCAATAGCTGTGAATTAGATTGACTTATTAAATCAAAACCCAATAATACATTAATTTTTTTAGAAAACTTATAGGTAAATACTACATTATTTAAAAACCGAACATGAGCTATTTTAACAGAATCGGGAGACACATTGCCAACAAAATTATAATATCCTAAACTGCCTTTTGTTCCAATATTATAAGTAAGCGCAAAACCAATAGCTTTTTTGTTGCTTTCTGCAATAAATTCGTTGTAGCCATTTATTAAAAATAAAGCCATTTGAAGTTTATCACTTGCATTGTACGATAATTTTAAACCAGATTGCCACCAAGGTTCGTAAAACGTAATTACAGAAGCAGAACTGGTAATATTATCTTTTGGCAACAATGCTTCTGTGCCAATGTGAGTTTTAAAAAATCCGCCATCTAACCATATTTTTTTTGAAAGTCGAAAACCAACATTTGCTTCTTGAATGTAGTTATAAACAGGCGACCAGGAAGCATTTGGAAGATCGCCAAATTGCAAAGTGGCAGTTGATCTGATTTTATCAGACGTATATTGTTCTGTTAGTTGCGCAATATTTAATCCGAATGAATTACTGCGAGGAGAAATAGCCGGAAATTTTTGATAATTAGTTGTCCCAACTGAGTCGGAATAAACGGCATAATAAGCATCCACATATCCGTGAATTTGTAACTTCTGAATAGAATCTTTTTTTTGCGCGTAACAAGCAATCGATAAAAATGAAAGAGAAATTAAAAATGTTTTTTTTAATCGAAGCATATTTTTTTTCGGAGACTAAGACCAAAAATAAATAAAATTAGCTCATCTCCAAATAATGAATGAGCGAATGAATTACTTTAATGTGAATTTCCTGTGCTCTGTCGGCAAATTCTGAATGTGGTGCGCGAATTTCAACATCACAAAGTGTAGCCATTTTTCCACCATTTTTTCCAGTTAAACCGATGATTTTCATTCCTTTTTCTTTCGCAGCATTTATTGCATTTATGACATTGGCGGAATTTCCGCTGGTGCTGATAGCGAGCAATACATCGTTTTTAGCACCCAATGCTTCAATATATCTCGAAAAAATAAATTCGTATCCATAATCATTTCCAACGCAGGAAATATGTGAAGGATCGGAAATTGAAAGTGCCGCAATAGCTTTTCTATTTTCGCGAAAGCGACCGGTTAATTCTTCTGCAAAGTGCATCGCATCGCACATAGAACCTCCGTTTCCGCACGAAATAATTTTATTTCCGTTTTTAACGGCTTCTGATAAAATTTTTCCGGCATTTTGAATAGCTTTTAAATTTGCTTCGTTCGAAATAAATTTTTCGAGAATTTGTTGTGCTTCTGAAAAATTATTTTTAATCAATTGGATGCTCATATCTTTCTGTTTTTAAATGGTTTTCAAAAATACAAAAAACAATGTTTAAAATTCTTTTGTGGAACAAAAGAAACTATTTTATACATTTAGCCTTTCTTTTTTAGGATGTTTAATTCAGAACGATGATTATGAAAAAAATTATTACCCTCGTATTATTTTCTATTCTTTTCTGTTTTGGGCTAAAAGCGCAAAATACAGATTCAACAAATAACGCTGCATCTGAAACAAATTGCTATATTAAATGGGCAAAAATATTTGAAGTTCGTGGTGCCGACACTGTTGGTGATGGTTGGCATAACAATGTGATTGTGTGCATTCGCAGAGGAAGTGCTGCTGATTGCTACGATGGAAAAGTTTTAGTAAAAGATGGTGCCGTTACTCAAATTTATTTAAAAATAGTGGATGGAACGTATCAATTATTACAAAAAAAATTGCGTTATACTTTTGCATTAACGGTTATAAATGGAATGTCTAAAACTACCATTACCACAAATGATGAATTGATAAATGTGCTTTTTATCAAAAAAATAAAACCCAAGAAAAAACCTTTCGCTGAAGCTCCAGAACCAACGGGTTATTAACTTTTAAATTAGTTGGAAAGTTTCAAGTTTTTCTTGAAAATTATTTTCCGCTTTTTGTCTTGACATAGCTTACGTCTGAAAATAAATGAAAGCGCGCGTCATCCTGGACTTGATTCAGAATCTGCGCGAAGGAAATAGCCTCATCCCCAGCCCTTCTCCAAAGGAGAAGGGAGATATAATCATTCCACAACAAATTTACCTTGTGAAATTAAACTATTTTTTTTAGATAAAATACGATACAAATAAATCCCTTTTGCAGTTTGGCTTATATCTAAATCGGTACTGGTAGTATTTAGCTTGCGCTGATAAATTTTTTGCCCAAGCATATTGTAAATCTCTACGTATTCATCCTCTTTTAGTAATGTTTTTGAAGTGAATTTAAAATAAAAAAAGGGACGCACATTGCTGTCGCCCCTTTTATTAATTATTATGAAAAAAAGTTTTTACGCTTCTTCTTCAATACTTGCTTCTTTTTTAGAAGCCATCAAACGATCATATTCATCTTGAGAACCAACAATCATTTTGTCATAATCTCTCAAACCAGTTCCGGCAGGAATTAAATGTCCAACAATTACGTTTTCTTTTAATCCCGATAAATCATCCACTTTACCTTTGATAGCAGCTTCGTTCAACACTTTTGTTGTTTCTTGGAAAGAAGCAGCAGACATAAAGCTATTGGTTTGCAAAGAAGCCCTGGTAATACCTTGCAACACTGAATTTGAAGTTGCAGTTATAGCATCTCTGGCTTCAACCAATTTCATATCTTTACGTTTCAGCATTGAATTTTCATCACGCAATTTTCTTGCAGAAACAATTTGTCCCGGTTTAAATTCAGGTGAATCACCTGCTTCAATAACTACTTTATTTCCGTACAAACGATTGTTTTCTTCTGTGAAATCCAATTTATTAGCCATTTGTTTTTCAAGGAAAATAGTATCGCCCGGATCCTCAATATTTACTTTACGCATCATCTGACGAACAATTACCTCAAAATGTTTATCGTTTAGTTTTTGTCCTTGCAAACGATATACCTCTTGAATTTCATTTACTAAATATTCTTGAACGGCAGTTGGACCTTTTATCGCTAAAATATCAGCAGGAGTAATTGCACCATCTGATAAAGGTTCTCCAGCTTTTATAAAATCATTTTCTTGAACCAAAATGTGTTTAGACAATTGAACCAAATAACGTTTTTGTTCTCCAGTTCTGGATTCTACAATCACCTCACGATTACCTCTTTTTATTTTTCCAAAAGATACAATTCCATCAATCTCAGAAACAACAGCAGGATTAGAAGGATTACGTGCTTCGAATAATTCGGTAACACGTGGTAATCCTCCAGTAATATCGCCTGATTTACCAGTCATTCTAGGAATCTTCACCAATATTTGTCCGGTTTCAATTTTTGAACCCGTATTAACCATAATATGAGCTCCAACAGGAATATTGTATGAACGTAATGTTTCTTTTTTCTCA
>DATLTG010000071.1:0-3470 GCA_035533735.1 Bacteroidia bacterium | reverse complement strand
TAAAACTTCCTTTTAAAGAAGTTCCATCTGAAAAGCGCCATTCGTTTCCACCTTCGTAAATGGCGTTATTTGGACATTCTGGTTCGCAAGCACCACAATTTATACATTCGTCTGTTATTCTTATAGCCATGAATTGCTGATATGTTAAGTTTGAATTATTAGTTTTGCTAAAAAAAATCGCTGCAAAGATACAAATTTTGAAATATATGTTGATAAGATGGAATTAAAAAAACGAATGAATGCTTTTATTCAGTTGGGCGAAATAATTACGTGTTTTTTATCGAATACGAAAAATAATATTTTGGCAGATAAATATGCCGAAAAGTTACGTCAAGCTATTGCCAAATCGCATTATCAGAATGGTTGGTTTACAGAAGAAAATGTAAGAAAAGCACTTTTTTCCATCTCGCTTATGCTTGAAAAAGAAAAAATGGAACAATGGCTTACCGCTTACGAACATCAATTTATATCGAATAAAGGAAATAAAAAAGTAGGTGTAATTATGGCGGGAAACATTCCATTGGTTGGTTTTCATGATATGTTGTGTGTGTTGATTTCTGAAAATATTTTTGTTGGAAAGCTTTCTTCTTCCGATTCCATTTTAATTTCGCTTTTAGCAGAAATTTTAATAGAAATAAATGCTGATTTTAAAGATAAAATTGTATTTACCGATAATCGATTGCCAGCTATTGATGCCGTTATTGCAACCGGAAGTAATAATTCTTCGCGTTATTTCGATTATTATTTTAAAAAATATCCACACATTATTCGTAAAAATAGAACTTCAGTTGCTGTACTAAATGGAGCCGAAAATGCCAATGATTTAGCACTTTTGGGCGAAGACGTGTTTTCGTATTTTGGCTTAGGTTGCCGCAATGTTTCAAAACTTTTTTTTCCAAAAGACTACAATGTAAATCTATTATACGAAGCATTTTATTCGTTTAATTCGGTTATTAATAATCACAAATACGCCAATAATTACGATTATAATAAAACCATTTATTTAATGCGTCAAGATATTTTTTTAGACAATAATTTTTTGATTTTAAAAGAAGATAAAAGCTTTGCATCGCCCGTAGCTGTTTTATTTTTTGAATATTATTCGGATGAAAAATCGTTAAACGAAAAATTAATTTTTGAAAAAGAAAATATCCAATGTTGTTTAAGTGCAGAAAAAAATAAATTTTCAACATTAAAATTCGGAACTTCTCAACAGCCCGAACTATGGGATTATGCAGATGGAGTGGATACGTTAAAATTTTTATTAAGCGATGATTTTGTTAGATAATATTCCCGAAGATTTAGGAATTTGTGTGGTTATTCCCTGTTTCAACGAACCCGATTTAATTACTTCTTTACAAGCTTTATGGAATTGTACGCGCAGCCATTGTTCTGCAGAAGTTATGGTGATTTTAAATGCTTCCGAAACTGCTGATGAAAAAATAATTTTTCAAAATACTAAAACCAAAACCGAATTTTTAGAATGGCAAAAAAAGCATTCAGATGAAAAATTAAAATTTCATTTAATTGAAGCGTGTTCACTTCCCGAAAAACATGCAGGTGTTGGTTTAGCGCGAAAAATTGGAATGGATGAAGCGTGTTTGCGATTTGAAAAATCGAAGTGCAAAAATAAAATTATTGCTTGTTTTGATGCTGACAGTACTTGCGAAAAAAATTACTTTGTTGCGCTTGAAAATCATTTTAATTTAAACCCAAAAACACCAGCTTGTTCCATTTATTTTGAGCATCCGATTTCAGGAAATGAATATTCAAAAGCTATTTATGAAGGCATTATTCAATACGAATTGTTTTTACGTTATTACAATCAGGGTTTGCGTTTTGCAGGTTTTCCTTTTGCATTTCACACAATAGGTTCCTCAATGGCTGTGCGTGCAGAAATTTATAAAAAAAAAGGTGGAATGAACAAACGAAAAGCTGGTGAAGATTTTTATTTTCTACAAAAAATAATGCCGTTAGGTAATTTTTCAGAATTAAATGAAACGAAAATAATTCCTTCGCCTCGCGCTTCAAATCGCGTTCCTTTTGGTACCGGAAAAGCCATTCAGAAATGGTTAGACGAAAAAAATAATTTTTATGCTGCTTATCATCCGCAAAGTTTTAAAGATATAAAAGTCCTTTTTGAAACGATTGAAAGTTGTTATTTGAAAAATAATTTTTCCGACTTTTTAGCCTCACTTCCAAAAACAGTCAATCAGTTTTTGATTAAAAATAATTTTTCTGAAAAAGCAACTGAATGGAATGATAATTCGGCATCTAAAAAAATGTTTTTAAAACGTTTTTATGCTTGGTTTGATGGATTTACGATGTTGAAGTTTATGCATTATGTTCGCGATGAACATTATGATTTAATGCCATTAGAAAAAGCTGTTTCGGAACTTTTATTTGATTCAAAAAAGGATGATGGAAATACTGTTTTATCAGCATCAGAATATTTGCTTTTATTGAGAGAAAAGGAGCGAAATGAAAGTTGAGAAAGTTTAAAGTTAGAAAATTATTTTGAAGTGATTATACATTTTCAATTCTTCATTCTTCATTAGTGCTACACTTCTTCTTGTAGTCTTTTGCTTCCTGAATGGCTTTGATTACTTTATTTTTAAGTGCCCCATTCGTGTGGAAGATAAAGTAGTACTAAAACAAAAAATAGTAGTAAAAGGAAAAGTCAAATTTACGAAAGATGTTAAGTTGAAACAAAATCTTACTGTTGATTCCAATTTAACTGTTGGTAGAAATAGTACAGTACAAGAAAATTTATTTTTAAAAAGTCCCAGTTTGCTTTGTTATACGGGTTTACTAACTTTAGATGCTTCAGGAGCTATTAGTCCCTATCCGCCTCCTTCTCCTAATCCATGTCTAATTTCATCACCTTTTTTGAAAACAATACCAAAGAAAAAGGTTTTTTGACACTAATCAGATAAAGGTTGTTAATGCTTTATTTTTGTTAAATATATTGAGAGTTCAGATTATTTTATATATTTGGACTTCATAATTATTTGATAATTAACCATTCATTCAATGAAATTTGTATCGAAAAAATATTTTTTCAGAACGTTTTTATTCATTGCTTTTTTTTCAAAAACCTTTTCGGTTTCAGCACAATTAGTGGTTGACTCCGTACCTACAACTGCTCAAATTATAGCAACTTTGCAAGGTCCAGGTGTTACTGTTTCCAACTTAAATATTAATTGTCATCGCGAAGGGTATGGAACTTTTACAGCCACTGGAACAAGTTTAGGTATAGCAAGTGGTTTATTACTAACTAATGGCTTTGCTACTAATGCCATTGGTCCGAACAATTATCCCACAATAGCTACACAATGCTGGAACACTTTTTCAACAGATACAAATTTAACAAATATCATCAATTATCCACCACCTGGTCCTTCGCCTGCTGTTAAAGTTGTTGATGCCTGTATAATGACATTTGATATTGTTCCAACTTGTGATTCAAT
>DATLTG010000070.1:0-2773 GCA_035533735.1 Bacteroidia bacterium | reverse complement strand
GAGTATTGACAAAAAATCGAATTCGAGTATCGTATAAAATAGAATCCACAGAAATTTTTATTGTTAAAGTATCTCATTCTAGCCAAGAACCATCTCATTTTTAGAAATTTCATGCCACGAAAAAATCATTTTTTTCAAACTAAAATTGCGCTAAATTTGTCTTTCATCATTCAAAAAATATTTTTTTTAAATGCACATTGATATCATTACCATTTTTCCACAAATATTCGAAAGTCCTTTTAGTCATTCGATTGTAAAGCGTGCTATTGAAAAAAAAATAGTGGAAATTAATTGCATTGATTTACGCGATTTTTCTGTCAACAAACATCGCACCGTTGACGATTATGCTTATGGTGGCGGAGCTGGAATGGTTATGATGGTGGAACCACTTGCCAATTGCATCGAAAAATTAAAATCGGAACGCAACTATGATGAAATAATTTATATGAGTCCAGATGGCGAAAAGCTGAATCAGCCTTTAGCAAACCGACTTTCTACACTTAAAAATATAATACTGATTTGCGGACATTATAAAGGAATTGACGAACGTATTCGACAACATTTTATAACACGAGAAATTTCTATTGGAGATTATGTTTTATCTGGCGGAGAATTAGCTGCTGCGGTGGTTTGCGATGCACTTGTTCGTTTAATTCCAGGTGTTATTTCAGACGAAACTTCGGCACTTTCCGATTCTTTTCAAGATAATTTAATTGCGCCACCTGTTTATTCGCGTCCAGCAGATTATAAAGGCATGAAAGTTCCTGATATTTTGCTTTCCGGAAACGAACGCGAAATTGATAAATGGCGACACGAACAATCTTTAGAACGCACAAAATCTCGCAGACCGGATTTGTTAAAGTGATATTTAAGTGATTCAGTTATTATTTGATGAGGTAATTAAGAATAAAAAGGTTTAAAGCAATTAAAAATATTTTTGTACAATTTAAAAAATAATTGTAGTATTGCAGTCCTTTTTTAAGGACATTTTATCAAATTTATAAAAGAAAAGTCATGGGATTATTAGAATATGCAGAAGAGAAATTGGTTACAAAAAGAGAATTTCCTGCTTTCAAAGCTGGAGATACTATAACCGTTCACTATAAAATTAAAGAAGGTGATAAAGAACGTATTCAACAATATCAAGGTGTTGTGTTGCAACGCAGAGGTCTTGCCGCTGTAGAATCTTTTACTGTTCGTAAAATTTCTAACGGAGTTGGTGTTGAACGTATTTTCCCTATCAACTCACCTTTTATCGATAAAATTGAAATTAACAAAATAGGTGTTGTTCGTAGAGCAAGATTATTTTACTTACGCAGCCTTACCGGTAAAAAAGCACGTATCAAAGAAAAAGTGCATTAATTATCTTTTTCAAAATTACTTTCAAAAGCCCCTTTTTTAGGGGCTTTTTTACTTTCAATTACATGAATCATGAATAAAAAAGAAGAAATAGCCAGACGTAGAACTTTCGGAATCATCAGTCATCCTGATGCCGGAAAAACTACGCTCACTGAAAAGTTATTATTATTCGGTGGTGCGATACAAAGCGCAGGTGCCGTTAAATCAAGCAAAATAACAAAACATGCCGCTTCTGATTTTATGGAAATTGAGCGCCAAAGAGGTATTTCGGTGGCGACTTCCGTAATGGGTTTTGAATATAAAGGCATTAAAATAAATTTATTAGACACACCTGGTCACGAAGATTTTGCGGAAGATACCTATCGAACACTTACTGCTGTTGACAGCGTAATAATGGTCATTGATTGCGTAAAAGGTGTGGAGCCACAAACGCGAAAGCTGTTGGAAGTTTGTAGAATGCGCAAAACACCTGTAATTGTTTTCATCAATAAATTAGATAGAGAAGGTCGCGATCCATTTGATTTGATGGATGAAATTGAAAAAGAACTAAAAATTCATGTGCGTCCTTTGAGTTGGCCAATTGGTATTGGAAAAAGATTTAAAGGCGTTTATAATATCTATGAAAAAAATTTAATTCTGTTTCAAGCTGGAAATAAACAAAACGAAAAAAATGCTGTTACTATTCAAGATATAAATAGTAACGTTTTAGAGGAACATATTGGGGAAGATTTTTCGGAAAAATTACGTGAAGATATTACCTTAATTGATGGCGTTTACAAACCTTTCAGCACGCAAGATTATTTAGATGGACTTATTTCTCCTGTATTTTTTGGTAGTGCTGTAAATAATTTTGGCGTAAAAGAATTATTAGATTGCTTTATAAACATTGCTCCTCCTCCTTTACAGAGAGAAAGCGACATTCGTATTTTTAAACCTGAAGAAGATACATTCAGCGGATTTGTTTTTAAAATTCATGCGAATATTGATCCGAAACACCGCGACAGAATTGCTTTTTTACGAATTTGTTCCGGAGTTTTTGAACGCAACAAAAATTATTTTTTAGTGCGCGAAAACAGAAGCCTGAAATTTTCTAATCCAACGGCTTTTATGGCGCAAGAAAAATCAGTTATTGATGTGGCTTATCCTGGAGATATTGTTGGATTGTACGATACAGGAACTTTTAAAATTGGCGATACATTAACAGATGGAATAAAAGCCATTTTTAAAGGGATTCCGCGATTTTCGCCCGAACTTTTTAAATATGTTGTAAATACCGATCCCATGAAAACCAAACAATTAAATAAAGGTTTAGAACAACTTACAGACGAAGGTGTAGCGCAACTTTTCACCAAAAAAACAGACAATAGAAAAATATTGGGAACCGTTGGTGCACTTCAGTTTGAAGTGATTCAAC
>DATLTG010000069.1:0-2507 GCA_035533735.1 Bacteroidia bacterium | reverse complement strand
GAAAATTTTTTTCCCCATTCGGTATCTTTCGCTGAAAAAATTAATTTTTTCAGCCACTCATCTTGCACTTCCAACGGATACTACATGAAAAGTTCAATTTGATGCATCCGTTTTTTCATCAACCAATAAGCTATCGAATTCAGCATTTTATTTAAACTTTAATTGCGTTTCTACTATTTTTTAAAGTCGAAAGATACGTTTCTATTTCAGTTAAACTGAAAGCATTAAAACAATTTTCTTTCGTCAACATTCCTTTGCGTGCTGTTCCAATTCCATATTTCATATCGTGATAACCACCTTTGTAATGCGCATCGGGATTGATGGAAATTTTAACACCTTTTTCAGTACAATATCTAATCCAACGCCAATCAATATCTAAGCGAAATGGATGTGCGTTTAATTCGATAATAACTTTATTTTCGGCACAAGCATCAATAATTTTTTTCATATCCAAAGGATAGCCTGGACGCGATAATAAAAGTCTTCCGGTTGGATGACCGAGAATAGTGATGTATGGATTTTCGATGGCTTTCAGTAAACGTTGTGTCGCTTTTTCTTCATCCATTTTTAAATTAGAATGTACCGAAGCAACAATTATATCAAATTGTGCGAGCATTTTTTCATCGTAATCCAAACTGCCATCACCCAAAATATCTGATTCAATTCCTTTGAAAATTTTAAAAGGAAAAAGCTCTTTATTTAAATTGTCAATTTCCTGAAACTGCGCCATTACGCGTTCAACTGAAAGTCCGTTTGCATAAACTGCCGATTTAGAATGGTCGCAAATGGTCAAATATTCATAACCCAACTCTTTGGCATATTCCGCCATTTCTCGCAATGTATTTGTTCCATCGCTATAAGTAGTGTGATTATGAATGATGCCTTTTAAATCTTTAAATTCTATTAGTTTCGGAATTTTATTTTCGCGTGCCAATTCAATTTCATCATTTCCTTCTCTTAATTCTGGTTCAATAAATTGCACGTTTTGCGATTCATAAATTTCTGCTTCTGAAAAATATTTTTTTTCAGGAATTTTTAAAGCACTTACGTGGATGGAGTTTCCAGTAGTTTCAAAAAGTTTGAAAAAATAATTTTCGGGAGTGCAATACATTAAATTTACGGTAACATTTTTCGCGATTTCGAAATCCGACAAATCTATTTCAGTAAGTTGTCCAACCAAAATTTCAATAGCATCTACCACTTCGTTTTTTCTGCGAAGCTCACCTGTAATGCTTATTAATTTAATAGAAAATCTTTTTTTTATTTCAGAAATTATTTTCTCGGCAATTTCTAAAGCGTAGGAATAATGTAGTTTTCCGACATTACCTTCCGAAAATTCAATGGATTTTTTTATTTGTTCTTGTGTTTTTAATCCGAATCCTTTTAGTGTAACTAATCTGTTTTCGTGACAAGCATAAAGTAATTCGCCAACCGATTCAATTTCTAATTCTTTCCAAATGGCGGCAATTTTTTTCGGACCAATTCCTTTAATGGGAAGCATTTCGATAATTCCTTCAGGCGTTTTATTTCGCAATGCTTCTAATTCAGCAAGTTTGCCGGTAGTTTGTAATTCGTGAATTTTTGCAGCAATACTTTTGCCAATTAAATTGTTGGCTTCCATTTCGGCTAAAGATAATTTATCCAACTCAACATGCGCTTTACCTAATTTATAGGCAGCATTGGCAATGGCAGATGATTTGAATGAGTTTTCGTTATGTAAATCCATCAACTGAGCCGTCAATTTTAGAGCTTGTAATATTTCGCGTGTATCCATTTTGCTTGTTATATATACAAATATCTGAAAAAAACTACAAAAGCTATTGAGAATGCAGTGTCTCCTTAAAAATTGTTTGAATAGTTTTCATTTTTGTGCTATCAATTACAATAAACCAAGCAGAAAATAAATAAGATCGATCTTTATAATAATATTCTCCACATATAGAATCAAGACCAATTTTTGAAGGCTTTATTTTTATTGGATTATAATAAGGGTCAGCTACAATCGTGTCGTAAGGTTGGATAATTTTAGAACTATCAAAATCAACACTTTTTGAAAGAACAATGAAATTTTTATTTAAATTTTCCATATTTATTGCCATCATTGAAATGTCAAATGTCATAGTGTCCCCAAGTTTAACAAAATACTCTCCGTGATGTGGCAAGCACTCCACTTGAAATCCGTATAAACTATTATTACTTTTAAAATTATTTATCGTGTCAGTTTTTAATTTTAATTCTTTTTCAATATTTGAGAAAGCCGAATTATAAGATATCGTTTTGTAAATAAAAAATATAAGAAAGATTGCGAAAAGAATAAGTAAAAAAAATAATATATTTTTTTTCATAGTTTCCTAAAATTAGTTTTTTAAAGGTACAAAAAATATATTTTCAAGACCTCCTCTCTCCATAAATTTATAAATCGCCAATCAAAAAAATACAATTACTTTTAACGCATATTTCTATTTTAACAGATGGTTACTTTTCTAATTTTAGTTTGTATTGGCTTA
>DATLTG010000068.1:0-7173 GCA_035533735.1 Bacteroidia bacterium | reverse complement strand
TGAGAAAACAGGTATAAAACAAAAAGCAGAAAACAGAAGAAGCAACAATGGCTTTTTCATGAAAATATTTTTTTCTTTGTTCTTACAAATGTAGTAAATGAATTTTAATTTAGTTTTTTTATAGCACTTAAAAACATTGCTGCATTTTCAACTTTTGTAGAATTGTTGTAAATATCAGATATCCTGCTGTACTTTAATTGCAGATGTATTAATTTTAAGTTTTAGAAGATTTTTAAATCGGCAGTAAATAATTCATCACCACAGCCGCTATTAATAGCAAAAACAAAAATTCTGCCCACCACATTTTTTTTAAGTTTAAAAAATAATTTCCTACAAAAATGGCTGCCGGAATACTCATAAAAGCAAAGTAAACAGACGAAACAGCAGGGGAAATAAATACCGTAAGTAATCCGAAAACTACCACCCAAAGTAAAAGTATTTGCGCTTTTTTTGTTTTTAATTTATTCAGAGAAATGGTGGATGCCAGTCGGGATAAGGATAAAAAACTTACAAATAAAAACGAACCTGCTAAAAAGTAAAACGAAAACGAAAGTTTCAAATCGGGTTTTCCGGAAGGAAATAACACAAAAAAATGTTCGATTTGAAGTGCTGATAAATTATTTTCCCAGAAATAATAAAACGTCAAAAAAATAAAAGGAGTGAACAGTCCGAAAAATGAACTAATCCATTCGCGCCAAATAAATGGGCGAAAAACAAGTAAGGAAATCCCAATAATTGGTAAAAATAAAATGATGGGAAAATAAAAAAACGAAGCAATGGCAAGTAAAAACGAAGCATCGAAAAAATTTGACAACGCACTGTCTTTACGATACGAATTGATTAATCTGTTTAATAATAAAAGCATAAAAAGTTGCGCAATTAAAATAGGATGTAAACTCAACATCGGTTTCGAATTGCTCATAAAAAGAATATAAAATAGAGCGGGCAAATACGATTTTTTATCCGTAATTTCATGTTTATTAACTATGTAATTCAGCAAAAAAGCTTCGGCAATAACAAGTGAAAAAGCAATAAAAACAGACAAAATAGGAGAGAATTGCAGCACTTGAAGAATTACTGTGTACAAAAAAACAGTATGTAAAGTAGATGGTAAAACTGGATGCAAAAATGCTGGAAGCCACAATAGTAGCGCAAATAAAAGCAGAAAAATAAATGATGCCGGTTGGTTAGTCTTGAAAAAACGGATGAACATACTTGATTTGTTAAACTCCCAAAATTAATTTTTTTATCGTTCTATTTCAGGAAATATTTTTACATTTGCTCCGATAATTTTAAAACGATTCCTATGAATATGACAGATGTTTTTAACGGATTAGGGCATTTATTTCAACGTTTATTCCATTTGATGGATAAATTGAGAGCAATTCCAGCAACCATTTTTATCGTATTAGGCTTTATTGCATTTGGTATTTGGCTAACACAGATGAAACGTTACAACGAAGAAGCCGAAAAAAACGGTACTTTGAAATAAACAAAAGATTTTTTTCGAGAATATTTTTTTAAAAGCTGTTGTTATTTAACAACGGCTTTTTTATTGCAAATCAGCACCAATATCTTTCCGAAAATATTTTTTTTCGTAGGTAATTTTTTCAGCATTGGCGAAGGATTTTTCTAAGGCTTCTTTCATTGTTGTTCCGTAAGAAGTTACGGCTATTACGCGACCTCCATTTGTTTTCACAACTCCATTTTCGTTTTTTGTACCTGCATGAAAAGCAATGCTTCCGTTTAGGTTTTCTAATCCGGAAATTATTTTTCCGTTTTCATAATTTTCAGGATAACCGCCCGAAACGAGCATTACAGTAGTTGCAAATCTTGCATCAGTTTCAAATTCTTTTTCAGAAAGTGTTCCTGTTGCAACTCCTTTTAATAAATCTAAAAAATCAGATTTGATTCGCGGAATCACTACTTCTGTTTCCGGTTCGCCCATTCGCACATTGTATTCAATTACAAAAGGATTTCCATTTACATTCATCAATCCGATAAAAATAAAACCTTTGTAAGGAATATTTTCTTTTTTCAAGCCTTCAATTGTTGGAATAATAACCTGTTGTTCTACTTTTTTCAAAAATATTTCGTCCACAAAACGAACTGGAGAAACTGCTCCCATCCCTCCCGTATTTAATCCCGTATCGCCTTCGCCAATACGTTTATAATCTTTTGCAGAAGGTAAAATTTTATAGGAAATTCCATCTGTTAAAACAAAAACAGAAAGCTCAATGCCTGTTAAAAATTCTTCGATAACTACTTTCGCGGAAGCATTACCAAACTTGGCGTTAATCAACATTTCCGAAAATTCTTTTTTTGCTTCGTCCAATGTATTGGGAATAACAACGCCTTTTCCACCAGCTAAGCCATCAGCTTTTAAAACATAAGGAGCTTTTAATGTTTCTAAAAAAAGCAATCCATCAGCTAAGGTTTCTTTTGTAAATGTTTGATAACGTGCCGTTGGAATTTGATGACGTTCCATAAATTGTTTAGAGAAATCTTTACTGCCCTCCAATTGTGCACCTTCTTTTTGTGGACCGATAACCGGAATATTTTTTAAGAGATCATCTGCTAAAAAAAAATCGTGAATACCTTTTACTAAAGGATCTTCCGGACCAACCAACACTAAATTAATATTGTTCTCGATTACGCATTTTTTAACCGCTATAAAATCAGTTGGCGAAATCGGAATATTGGTACCAAAGGCTGCTGTACCGGCATTCCCGGGAGCAATAAAAAGTTTTTTTAGTTTTTTACTTTGTGCTAATTTCCAAGCAAATGCGTTTTCACGTCCGCCAGAACCAAGAATAAGAATGTTCATTTTTATCAATTTAAAAACGCGAAAATAAGTAATTTTAATTTTGTATTTTTTATCATCCTTTTATACTTTTTTGTCGAAAATATTATTTGGTAAAAGAAAAAAAAATATTTTCGCAGACTTTAACTAAAACATAAATTTTATGGGTATCATAAAAGAATTTAAAGAATTTGCTGTAAAAGGCAATGCAATTGATCTCGCTGTCGGTGTTGTAATCGGAGCGGCTTTCGGCAAAATAGTAACTTCTATTGTCAGCGATGTATTGATGCCGCCAATTGGACTGCTAATGGGCGGTGTAAATTTTACCGACATTAAATGGACGATGAAAGATGCTATTATAGATGCTACCGGAAAAATTTTAAAACCGGCAGTTACGTTAAATGTTGGAAATTTTTTGCAAGCGGTAGTTGATTTTACCATTGTGGCTTTTTCTGTTTTTCTTTTAGTAAAAGCGATTAACAGTATGTCAAAAAAGAAGGACGAAGCACCTGCTGCACCTACACCTCAACCTGCCCAAGAAGTTTTACTAACTGAAATCAGAGATTTATTAAAAAATAAAAATTAAGAAGTATTTATGAAAAAAATTATTTTATCTATTGCAATAGTTGTTGCTTATTGTTTCAATGTAAATGCTCAAGACACTACAAAAACGTGGCACGTTGGAGGTTTAATTTCTATTAATTATTCGCAAGTATCATTTACTAATTGGGCTGCTGGTGGACAAAATTCAACTGCTGGAAATGGATTAATTAGTCTTTTTGCACATTACAAAAAAAATAAATCAACTTGGGATAACACGTTAGATGTTGCTTACGGAATGTTGCAACAAGGTTCAGCTAAACTTTTAAAAAGCGATGATCGCATCGAATTGAATTCTAAATACGGTCATTATGCTTTCAAACATTGGTATTATTCTGCGCTTTTGAATTTTCAAACGCAAATGGCACCAGGATTTAATTATCCAAATGATTCTACAGTAATTTCAAAATTTTTAGCACCTGGATATGTTGTTACTTCTATCGGAATGGATTATAAACCTTGTGATTATTTTTCACTTTTTTTGGGTCCGCTAACCGGAAGAGTTGTAATTGTAAACGACCAAACACTTGCTAACGAAGGATCTTACGGAGTGCAAGCTGCTGTTTATGATCCGTTAACAGGCGCATTAATTACACCTGGAAAACAAACCGAAGATGAATTTGGAGGATTTGTTCGTGCGGTATTTAAAAAAGATATTTTCAAAAATATAAATCTGCAATCCACCTTAGAATTATTCAGCAATTACCTTAAAAACCCTCAAAACGTTGTTGTAAACTGGACCAATTTATTATCATTTAAAGTAAATAAACTTATTTCAGCAACGGTTACTACGCAGATGATTTACGATAATAATATTGACATTCCTCAATACAACAGCGCAGGTCTTGAAACAAGTGCCGGACCAAGGTTACAATTTAAAGAAGTGCTTGGAATTGGGCTTTCATACAAATTCAAAAATTAAAATTTAGTACCAATACTATTTTGTATTTATTATAGATACATTGTTTAAAAAAAACACCAACTTTGCACTCGCTTAGAAATTTTTTTAAACAATGTTCCGGCATAAGGGAAGAAAACGAACGCTCAAAGATAACCTGCACATGGCAGCCTTGTTATCTTTTGTTGCAGGAATAGTAGCGGTTACCGGGTTGTTATCAATAAAAATATTATCTACCAATTTAACCGGACATTTTGCTCATTTTTCAGAAGACATCGGGACAAAAACGTATTTCATCGCTTTACTTTATTGTGCATGGATACTTTCCTTTCTATCAGGATCTTTTTTTTCGAATACAATTGTTGAATTAATTGGCAGAAAAAACGCTAAATATCCTTATACCGTTGTTTTATTTATCGAAGCTTTTTTGATTTTTTTAGTAGGATTTTGGTGCCGAATTGCCAATCCATTGGTTTATAAAAATATGTTGGCTTGCATTTTATTATTCTCAATGGGAATGCAAAATTCAATGGTAACAAAAGTGTCGAATGCCATTGTTAGAACAACTCACGTAACCGGACTTTTTACCGATTTGGGAATCGAATTATCGCAATTATTTTTTTATACTGCATCGAGCGAACGAAAAGCATTAATGAAAAATATTAAAATCCGTTTAGTAACCATTTTGTTTTTTTCATCAGGTTGCATAATCGCGGGTTTTACTTTTCCATTCCTAACTATTAATTTGTATTTTATAGCTGGAATCCTTGTTATTTATACTTCTTTTTACGAAAGAGTAAGAATCAATACACTTATCTTTTTGCGTCATCATGGTTTTCGAAGACATACTTCCTGAAAAAAAATATTTTATTTCAAGAGTTAGAAATGTACTTCGATAAAAAAATAATTTTCGTGGCAATAAAATTTTAATTTTGCAGACCTAATTAAAAAAACGGAACGTGGAAAACATCCGCAACTTTTGCATCATTGCTCATATTGATCACGGAAAAAGTACGCTTGCCGATCGCTTATTGGAATATACAGGTACGGTTTCAAAGCGCGATTCTCAGGCGCAAGTGCTGGACGATATGGATTTGGAACGTGAGCGCGGCATCACCATTAAAAGTCATGCGATACAAATGAATTTTGAGCGGAACGGCAAAAAATATATTCTCAATTTAATTGATACACCTGGGCACGTTGATTTTTCTTACGAAGTTTCCCGTTCTATTGCAGCTTGCGAAGGCGCTTTGCTGATTGTGGATGCAGCTCAAGGAATTCAAGCGCAAACCATTTCTAATTTATATTTGGCTTTAGAACACGATTTGGAAATTATTCCCATTCTCAATAAAATTGATTTGCCAAGCGCAATGCCCGAAGAAGTGAAAGATCAAATTGTTGATTTGTTGGGTTGTAAACGCGAAGAAATACTTTCTGCCAGCGGAAAAACTGGAATGGGCGTTATGGAAATTTTAGATGCCATTATTGATCGCATTCCATCTCCGAAAGGCGATCCATCCAAACCATTACAAGCACTTATTTTCGATTCTGTTTTTAATTCCTTTCGCGGAATTATAGCGTATTTCAGAGTGATGAATGGCACATTAAAAAAAGGAGATCGTGTAAAATTTGTGGCTACCGGAAAAGAATATTTTGCGGAAGAAATCGGCATTTTAAAATTAAAACAAGAACCCAGAAATGAAATTTCTGCCGGCAATGTTGGCTATATTATTTCAGGAATTAAAGAAGCTCGGGAAGTTAAAGTAGGCGATACAATTACAAAAACCGATAATCCTTGTAAAGAAATTATTAAAGGATTTGAAGATGTAAAACCAATGGTTTTTGCAGGTATATATCCGGTTGATACCGATGAATTTGAAGAGTTGCGCGCTTCGATGGAAAAGTTACAATTGAATGATGCTTCACTTACATTTTCTCCAGAATCTTCAGCTGCATTGGGTTTTGGATTTCGTTGCGGATTTTTAGGAATGTTGCACATGGAAATTATTCAAGAACGTTTGGAACGAGAGTTTAATATGACCGTTATTACTACTGTTCCCAATGTTTCGTACAAAGCATTTACTACAAAAGGCGAAGAAATAATTGTAAATAATCCTTCTGATTTGCCCGATCCAAGTAGAATGGAACGCGTGGAAGAGCCTTATATCGTTGCGAATATTATTACGAAATCGGAATTTGTTGGTTCTATTATGTCGCTGTGTATTGAAAAACGCGGCATTATAAAAAATCAAATATATCTGACAACAGATCGCGTTGAACTTGTTTTTGAAATGCCTTTGGGCGAAATAGTTTTTGATTTTTACGATCGGTTAAAAACCGTTTCAAAAGGTTACGCTTCCTTCGATTATCATCCAACAGATTATCGTCCTTCGGATTTAGTGAAGTTAGATTTACTTTTAAATGGCGATCAAGTAGATGCGCTTTCCGCTTTGATTCATCGCGGTAATGCACAAAATTTCGGAAAGAAAATTTGTGAAAAATTAAAAGAATTAATTCCGCGCCAACAATTCGAAATTGCTATTCAAGCTGCTATTGGCGCAAAAATTATTTCGCGCGAAACCGTTAAAGCCATCCGTAAAGATGTTACTGCAAAATGTTATGGTGGCGATATTTCTCGTAAACGTAAATTACTCGAAAAACAAAAAGAAGGTAAAAAACGAATGCGTCAAGTAGGTAGTGTAGAAATTCCACAATCCGCATTTATGGCGGTATTGAAGCTGAACGATTAATTCCTCAATAGAGATAATTAGCTATTGGATTTTAGCTTTTAGGAAAATACGAAAAATTATTTTTCTGAGAAAACAATCTGGAAATTGTCATACTGAACAACGTGAAGTATCTCGATTTTTTA
>DATLTG010000067.1:0-4038 GCA_035533735.1 Bacteroidia bacterium | reverse complement strand
ATCTCAGAAAATGTATTTTTATATTTTTAAAAATAAAAAAATCGGATAATTTATTATTCTCCGACTAATGTTAAAAACTATTTTAATTCTAAAGGTACTGTTATTTTAAAGCCTATATTTCTGCCCATATTAAACATTCCCATTCTTCCAGTGGCATAATTGTACCCGAAATATTTTAAGCGACTTAAATTATCTTGATAAGCCACATTAAAAATATTGTTTCCTATTACAGAAAAATTGAAAATAGTCTTACCTGCTTTAGTCGTAACATCTGCACCCAAACCAACATCAAATAGCGTATATCCTGGCGTTGGTGTTTCAGTATTGTATGCCAAAAACACTCTGTTTTGGGCTGCATATAAAACCATTTCAACTTTTGCAAAAATATGATTGAAGTGTGTATATTTTTTTTTGAAAGTTGCTCGCAAATCTGTTATTAAATGAACGGGCGGAATAAACGGCAGATATTTTGCACTATCTGGGACTATTTGTCCTTGATTGCCTTTATTTAGAGCAAAAACTGCAGAAAGCGCATTCTCAAAATGCAGCCAACTGGTTGGATGAATATCTAAGCTAAATTCTCCTCCATAAAGTTGAGCTCGAGATGATGTGTATTTGAATGTTTGATTTCCTGTAACAATAACAGAATCTTGCCCATTGCCAGTTACTAATTTTTGATTGTAGATATAATTGGAAATTTCGTTATTAAAAAAATCCAAACTTGCTACCATTTTTTTTGATGTATAAGAAAAACCTAAATCTTCTTCTAAACTGAGTTCCGGACTTAAATCTGAGTTTCCAATTTGATACACATTAGTTCCAGGATGTACGCCATTAGCCGAAATTTCTGCGATATTAGGAGCGCGGTATCCGCGAGAAATATTGGCTTTTATTAAAAACTTTTCTGTTACATTATAACTGGCACCAAAACTGCCGGTAGCACCCGTAAATGTATGTTTATAGTTACTAAACGGACGATTTGCTCCAATTGTATCGCTTCCGGTTACCGTTTCATCAAGTCCTGTAGAAGGATTTGTTTTTGTGTACAAAGCACTGTTGCTGAAAAATCTTGAATCGTAACGAAGTCCACCAGAGACATTCAGTAAGTTGAATTTTTTATTCAAAACAGCAAAAGCTCCTGCATCCAATGATTTATAAGAAGGTATGACAGCTTCAGTTCCTTGAGAAGAATTATTAGATTGATACATTCCATTAATTCCTACAATAGGTTGCCAACCTTTCTTTTCTGGAAAATAATATTTTAAATCATACGAAAAAGTATTCAATAACAAGTCTAATCCTGGAATTGTTGGTTGAGTCGGATGGCTGTATTCTTTTCTGACACTTTCTTGAAATCCCAAATCAACTGCGAGTTTCCCGTTACCTAAAATAAAATTATTGGTTGTATAAAGTCGATAATGTTGAACATGTTGGTGCAACACACTTATTTCGTAAGTATTTAACTCTTGATTGGATACAATAGGACGAAATGCCCCATTCTCGCTAATTTGTTTAGTAAATTGTCCTGTGAGCGAATCTCTGCTGCCATCAGGAATTTCTTGTAAATCATCAAACAAAGAAAAATTTAAACGCGAATAACCCCACGATTTATTCAAACCAACTGTTCCGCTTATATCTGTTTCGCGAAAAGCGGTTCCATAATCACGACCATCGTATTTATTCTGATAATCCATTGCCATTTTATGTGAAACACGTCCCAACCACTCAAAGCCATTTGTAGAGCTTCCTGAAAGCATCACAGAGTTTCCAATCATTCCATTATTGGTTTGATATTCGTTCAAAACTTCGCCTACAATTTTTCCTTCGGGTGCGAGGGGAGTAGGAATAAGATTTACCACGCCTGCCAGTGCATCTGAGCCATACATCAAGCTTGCCGGACCTTTGATAATTTCTACTCTGTCAATAGCGTATTCATCTGCTTCTATTCCATGTTCATCACCCCACTGTTGACCTTCTTGTCGTAATCCATCGTAGGTAGTAAGCACTCTGTTATATCCTAATCCGCGAATAAAGGGTTTGGAAACATTTGGTCCTGTAGTTACTGCACTAACGCCTGGCACTTCTGCAATCGCAGCAATTGCATTTGTTGCCATATTCTGTTGTAGATATTCGTGATCAATAGAAACAATAGGCACAGGGCTTTGTTTTATTTCAGTAGCCTGAGAAACGCCCGTTATTGTTACTTCATTCCCTTGTGTAGCAGATTGTTTAAGCGCAAAATCTTTTTTAGTAACTTTAGCAAAATCGATAGTTGTAACTATGTTAGCATAACCTAAATATTGAACTTGTACTAAAAATTTTTTTTTCGGAAGGTTGCTAATCTTATACACTCCGTTAATATCGGTAATGGCACCTTCTTTTAAGTCTGGAATATAAACAGCAACTCCAGGCAGTGTTGTTTTTGTGTCTGCATCTGTAATGGTTCCAGTTAATGTTTGTGCTTGTGCAAAACAAAAATCTCCCATAAATAGAATCAGAAAAAATATTTTTTTCATACTAATTTTTTAAATTATAATGTATAAACAGCTTCATCGAAAATTATTTTCGGAAGCATTAAATTGCATTTAATTATTTATACAAATTGTGGGGGAGCCCTTGCTTGTAGGCTATTTTCGAGTTCCTTTTCAGGAGAATTGAAAACTAATTTTTGAACAAATACTGGAGGTGTTGTGCTAACTGAAAAATTATTTTTTTGGACTAAAAATTTATTAGTTGGGTGTGCTGAATACAAAAAGCAAACTTCCATAAAACCATTGTGTAAATGGGGAGTATGCGTATTGCCATGAGTAACATCAGCCGAACTATCAAAATCGGTGTAAATACATTTTAACTCATTTTTTTGATGATGAAAAGCGCAAAAGGGAAATTGCACGTACAAAAAAACGCTGAGCAATAATAATGCGGATATCTTATTTTGATAGTTTTTTTTCACCTTTTTAAAAAAATGAATTCTCGCAAATGTAATATTAATCTGCCCGAATGTGCTGTTAAAAAAACTTAAAGAATTCTTGAAATGACTCTTAATGCCCTGTTAAAGCTTTATAATCGGAAACAGAAAGCAATTCGTTTATTTCATTTTTTTCGTGGATACTCATTTTTATCATCCAGCCTTTTCCGTAACAATCTTTGTTAACGGCTTCCGGATTACTTTGTAATTCAGGATTTATTTCCAACACACTTCCTGTTAAAGGCATAAATAAATCCGAAACCGTTTTAACAGCTTCTACAGTACCAAAAACTTCTTCTTTATTAAGCGTTTCGCCTTGCGTTTCTATTTCCACATATACAATATCGCCTAATTCGCTTTGAGCAAAATCGGTAATGCCAATATATGCTTCATTGCCTTCTACACGAATCCATTCGTGATCTTTTGTGTATTTTAAATCTTCTGGAAAATTCATAAAAAATATTTTTTTGTTCGTGCAAATATAAATTATATTTTGAAAATAATAGATGTAAAATTTACCCGCGCACTCTGTTTAAAGAAAGTGATTTTAGTAACCACATCGGCAATGATTTTTCGGGGTTGCGTTTTTTTAAATTGAGATACCAGCCAATTTTTTTGAGAATAGGAATTTTATGTGTTTCTACAAATTCAATAAGCGTTCCGTCAGGATCTTCTATATAACTAAAATGTCCAGCTGCTTCTCCCATATCAAATGAATTAGCGCTATCAACTGTAAACGGAAATCCTTTTTCTTTGCATTCATTTTCTAAATTTGCCATTCCGGTTATATCGAAACACAAATGGATAAATCCTAAATCGCCCCAATATCGATTTACAAATATTTTTTGAGGTTCGCGGTCGTATATTTTTACCAATTCTATTTGGCTGGAACCGAGTAAGCGACTGAAACTACCTTTGCGTAAGCCAACGTGTTTTAACAACACTCTGCGCACTTTATTTTTTCCGCTGGGCAAACAAGCAAAATCTTCAAAAACGCCTTCTTTATCATAAACTACTTCATCATATCCCAGTACATCACTGTATAA
This sequence comes from Bacteroidia bacterium, assembly GCA_035533735.1. Taxonomy (GTDB): domain Bacteria; phylum Bacteroidota; class Bacteroidia; order DATLTG01; family DATLTG01; genus DATLTG01. Next base: position 24 of record DATLTG010000067.1, on the reverse strand, counting down.
TTTTTTGGCTTTATCAATATCCGA
>DATLTG010000066.1:0-2051 GCA_035533735.1 Bacteroidia bacterium | reverse complement strand
CAAAAGCACCTGCAAACATAGATGTAGCCTGACCTTGTACTTCTATAAAAGAATTTATTTTGCCATAATTTTTTTGTTCTGTAATTTCTTGTCCAAATGCATAAAGTGTAGGATAATGCACATTGTAAATGAAAATAGTAGCTCCAAAAACCAATATAATCAATGAAATTGGAACACTTCCAAAATAAAATCCAATACATGCAACTGAACCCAGAACAAATGCCCCAGCTATATTAATGCTTATAAAAACTTTTTTTCGAGAATACCTGTCAATAAGCGTTCCTGCGTACAATCCCCAAAAAACAGAAGCTAATGTAATTACTAAATAAATTACGCCAAAAAAAGAATTTTTTTCGAGCATACTTGTAAAATACCAAGGAATGGCAAGCATACTGATGCCTTGTGCAAAACCAGAAATAATATTGGCAGCAAGCAATAAAATAAGAGCACTTTTGTTTTTCAACTTATTTTTGATTTTGATGAATCAAGTGTTTACCGTAATTTGGTGCAGCGCAAAACTATCTCTTTTTAAGATTACAATGGAAGAAAAGAAAAAAATAAAAATTACGGATGTAAATATTGGCTTACAAAAAGCAGAAAAGTATTGTGCGTATCAAGAGCGCTGTCAAAAAGAAGTTCGCAATAAATTATACGAATGGGGATTGTATTCCAGCGATGTTGAAAAAATAATTTCGCAATTGATTGCTGATAATTTTTTAAATGAGGAACGTTTCGCAAAAGCTTTTGCAGGTGGAAAATTCAGAATAAAAAAATGGGGGAAAATTAAAATTAAAAATGAGCTTCAAAAAAAAAATATTTCTGTTTATTCCATCAAAAAAGCGTTGCAACAATTGGACGACAATGACAGCAAGAAAAATTTAAAAAAAATGTTGGATAAAAAATACCCTGACTTCGCTAAAAATAAATCGAAAACAGAAAAATATAAGGCTGCGCGCTATTTTTTGGGAAAAGGATACGAATCAGAAATGGTTTGGAAAATGTTGAATATAGAATCAGAAAAATAATTTTTTGAAAAATTTATTTTGGCAAAAGTAAAACGCCACCATTCATTATGAAGCTAATCATTAAATAAACAATTACTGCCAAACCAATTAAAATAGGAACGATATTGCTTTTTTTAGTATAAGCAACTGATTTTCCAATGTATCGTTTCCAGAAAAATTCTTTCATCACAATAGCTCCAAAAAAGCTACAAATAAAAGGAAAAATTAAAAACACCATATCTTGATGAGATTGTATTTTTAATTGTAACTGATTCAATATTGTTCCTAAAATTATTACATAAGTTGATGCAAATAAAATCGGGAAAACTATTTTATTGGATTTTCCTATCTTATTTAAGTTGTACGAGAACAAAATAACACCAAGCAGAAGAGAAAAAATCGAAAAACCAAAAACAGTCCATTCGGAAAAAAGTTGAATTTGAGGATCAACTACAACTGCATTTTCATCTGTAATATTTAATTTTTGAAGTAAAGTATTTTTTAATTGTTTCGCTTCTTCTGAGAGTTTTCCGCGCTTTTCCACCTCCTGCAAAGCTGCTAAAACAGCCGCTTCTTCATATTTGCGATAATCATTTACGAATTCAAACAATTCTTCATCGCTGCAATTAGACATTAAATCGGCTACATCTTCCATCAAATAAATTTTATTGAATGCAAAAGTAGGAAATTATCAGCTTATTTTTTAGAATTCTAAATGGAATCATTTATCACAAAAAGTAAGAGCGAATTTTTTAGGTTCGCTCTTTATAATTCTTGTTTTATTTATGATGATATTAAAGATTATCTGACTAAAGTAACAAAACCTTTCTCTTGATATTGTTTACCATCAGCTCCTGTTGCTGTTATCAAATAATAGTAAGTGCCTGCCGTTTCTTCAACGCCACTTTGACTTCTTCCATCCCAACCGCCATTTGGTCCATCCCAAGCATATACCTTGATGCCCCATCGGTCAAAAATCTGTGCCTCGAAAGTTGTCATATTGCTTGACTGTACTCTAAATACATCATTCTTTCCATCTCCATTTGG
>DATLTG010000065.1:0-3452 GCA_035533735.1 Bacteroidia bacterium | reverse complement strand
CAAAACTAGAATTTTACAGATTTAAATTGAAGCACAAAAGCGAAGACTTCAAAACATTTAGAGATTTTGCAATTGACGAATTAAAAGTTGGTCAAAAATCGCAAGATGATACAGTCATAAAAGCACTTTTCAAGCATTTTGTAACTTCACTTGATGGAGGTAATTCCAAAGATGATAAACTTAAAAAGCAAATAGTCCTTATAAAAAAGAAAAGTGTAAATAAATACTTAGACAAACAGTCCCCTACCCTTCTAAAAGAATAAATTTTAAGGCAAAGCTGAATGAGTTGGGCGTGCCCTAAAGGTCGGGCTATTCGCTATATATTTCTGTGAAAAACAAAAATTGCGATGAATTTTTTAATCATCCAAACCTTTTCCGTTCAGAATTTGCTTCATGTATTTTTCAATCCTTGCTTCTCGGGTTTTGGATTGTTTAGCTTGAGAGAAATAAAATAAATACGCTCTTTGTCGTCCTGGCGTTAATGCGCTAAAAGCTTTTTTTAAAGCGGGAATTTTATCTAATCTGTTTTTGAATTCTTCCGGAACTTTGTAATCCGAAGTTTCTTTCTTTTTCACTTTTAAACCGGCTTTTTCCACTTCTATAGCCTCGTAAATATATGCTTGCAGAATGGGCTCCAGCTTAATTATTTCCAGAATATTGGTAAACCTAATTTGGCGACCTGCTTGTACATTTTCTGTTTGTCGAATTAAAATACCTTTGGCATCTTTTAACAATACACCTTTAAAAAACAATAGCGCGCAATAATCTTTAAATCCATGTATTAAAACAATATTATTATCCTGAAACATGTAACAAGGATGCATCCATTTAATTTCTTCGGTCAGTCCGCAATCAAGAACAATGGTTCTCAATTTCTCATATTCTTCTTGCCACTTTTTAGCTTTATAAAAAAAATAATCAACGTTAGGATTCATATTATTTATGTTAATTCAATTATTGATTTAATAACTTATTTTTCTATTTGCAGGTCTATAATACCACGACAAAATTATAAAAACAGTTTGAAATAATGGTCCAAGAATTGACTTTACACCATAATCTCCAATTGCTAAATGTGAAACAAGTGCTCCTGTCATTGCGAAAAAGAAACCTGCATAAGCCCATTCTTTCAGAAGTTTAAATCGCGGAATTAAAATAACAATAACTCCCAGAATTTTCCAAGTGCCAAGTATCGTTAAAAAGTAAATTGGGAAACCCAAATCGGTTATAATCTTAACCCATTACTCTGTTCTAAGAACTGCAAATATGCCGCTTTGCAACATCCCAATAGCCAATAAAGCTGTGGCAATCCAATAGATTATTTTGTTTCTCTTTTCCATAATATTATTTTAATTTGTTTGCCATTTCTTGTATTCGGTCGTGTGCCATGTTGAGACCTTGAGCAAAAGGCATTTTCAGCAACTGATCTCTAAGCGCAACCGATTCATAAATAACGTGCATGTTTAATTTGCTGGTGTTTTCAGAAATTTTTTCAAATTCATATATCTCAAATTGAACGCCAAAAGGCGCATTCTCCATTTCAAAAGTGCGGATGATCTTCTTGTTCGTTATAAACTCATGGAATACTCCATTGGATTGGAATACTACTTTCCCGTTTGCATCGGTCGCTTCCTGTTGATAACTGCCATGTTTTTTCCCTTCAAACTTCAGCACTTTAGCTGTGGCAAAAGGATTCGACATCCATTGCTCAAGGATAGCTGGCTCGGCATGAGCTTTAAAAAGTAATTCTACCGGCAAATCAAATTCCCGCGTTATTACTAAATCTTGTTTGCCTTCTTCGGCATTCACTTTTGTTTTAAGTTCCATAAAATGTTATTTTTTTGATTTATATTTTTTCATTACTGTTTCTAATTTATTAAATCTATCGTCCCAAATTTTGCGAAATGGTTCAATAAAATCGGCTATTTCTTTCATTTGTTTGGCATTTATTTGATAATACATTTCTCTGCCATTTTGATTTTGTTTCAGCAATTCACATTCGGTAAGTATTTGCAAATGTTTAGAAACTGTTGGACGTGCAGTATCAAAGTTGGCAGCTATTGCTCCTGCCGTCATTGTTTGCGAAGCAAGTAAAACCAATATCGTTCTTCTTGTAGGATCTGCAATTGCTTGAAAAACATCTCTGCGTAAATTCATTGTGTAGTTATTAGACTACAAATATATATGAAGTTATTTAACTACGCATTTTTTTTTTAGATTTATTTTAAATTGGGATATTATTATGTGAAAGGAAATTGGATGAAAATATTTAGAAAAGTTAATTATAGGACTTACGCAAAAATAATTTTAGGATTTTTGAGCTGCTGACACAAATATTCTTTCCATAAACAGTTTTTGATTTTATACGTTGTAGTATTTTGTTGATGAGCTATATTAGCCATAAATAGCCAAACCAACGTATTTTTTATTTGTATGTTTTTCGTGTACACGTTCTTTTACCAAATCGGAAAAACTTTTGTGTTGAAGTCGGCTGTCTAACCAAGATATGAAATCAAAATAAGAAATAATTTGCTGCTCTGCTTTTATCTTCGTTAGCTTGGCAAGCGAATTACGAGTTTGTGCCATCACTTTAATTGCTTTTTCATTATCATCGTTAACTAAAATTGTTTTGCGAAAATGGTCTAATAATATTTTGTCAAACTTATATTGCCTTTTCTGTTTATCGATATATCTGGATGTTGAACGCAAGTCGTATTCCAATACATCAAAACGTCCTAATTCATAATACAAAATAAGACGTAAAATCCGGACTATATTATTAATTCCAATTTCTTCATTGGCATCCGATGAGCTGTTAATGATAGCGTTAACCCAATTAAGTGAACGCGAATATTCTTCCAATCCGAAATTTAAAACCGCAAGGTTAAAATAGAGAGCTGTTCTGTTAGCCAGTCCAAGATTTTTAGTATAAAAATCAATATTTTTTTCAATGCTTTTTACCAAACGAATGCTTTGTTCAAATTCTCCTAACTGCAAATAGATATCCGTTATATTTATATCTGCAAAAGCTTTCCGTTTATCTGAAATATCAAGACTGTTAATTTCATCTACAATTAATGGAAGCATGTCATTATTACCCGACAAAGAAGCTGATGTAATTAAGCGACTCAATGAAGATACGTATCTTTCTTTCCATATTTGCAATTCTTTCATCTCCGACTTATCTTTAAATAAAGTAAGCACCTTCATATCGTACTTATAACTCTCTTTTAAATTGCCTAACATGGAATTAAGTAGCGATAAAATACGATAATAAAAAAAGCTGTTGAAAAAAGTATCTTTTGTGAAATGTTTATTTTTAATTGTCTGAGACATTTGTGTTTCAATATGCCTCATTTGGAATACAGACAAGCGTTTACCTATTTTACGCTGATAAAATGACATACGATTATTAAGGGCTTTCAAATCATTATCACGCATGACTCTTTTCG
>DATLTG010000064.1:0-2011 GCA_035533735.1 Bacteroidia bacterium | reverse complement strand
ACCTCATCAAGCAAAACTTTTTTTATTTCATCAGTCTGCACTTTAATATCGGGGAATATCTGGCGCAATTCCTTTTTAATGGAATTAAGGATTGATTCCGTATATATTAAATTCCCAAGTATGAATTTACTGGTTGCCTGTTTCTGTGAATAGAATTGGTCAAGGGAAGACCTATTAATTGCCTCTTTGGTGAAAACAAACATTTTTTCAATGTCTTCTTGAGTCCTATATTTCAATCCAAGAAAATCAATATCACATATAAGGATTGGCTGTATAGACTTATTTAATACGACCTTGAAGACCTTCCAGTGTATAGCATTTGATAATATTACCCATTCTAACCCTTCATTAGCTGCATAATCAATTGCCTGTTTTGCGTGAGGGTCTTTCAAATCAATTCCAATAGCCTTAACTTCAATCAATAATTTTAATTTACCTTCAATTTTTAATGCAAGGTCGCAATACGTTCCTTTTATTGCATGTTCGGTTGTTATATCAGTGTATCTATCAAAACCAAAAACGTGAGATAAAATATCAATCATTAATACAACAGTATCTGATTCATTAATATCTCTGGCTTTCGCCATTTCAACAATTGGTTGAAATTTCTTAATACCTTCTGCTAAACGAGAAGCAACTTTTGTTGGGATGGATGACATATTGTTAGGTTTTATAGGGTTTCTGATAAATTTCAATCCCGAAATGTAATGAATATTTTAATATATTGGGTATATATACCTTTTTTTTATACAAAGCATAACCAAAAGGGGAGCAATTTGCGCCTCTTTTTCTTTATACAATCCTGCAATTTTTCGGGCTTGTATAAAAGTTTATTGATATAAGTAAAAAAACTACTTTTTCTCTACTGTATCTGCTGGTGGAGTTGGTATTACAGGTTTTACAGGTGCTGGAGGTGTAAATTCAAAACTTGGTAGTTTACTGTAATTTTTTTGCTCCAATATTGGCTCAGACTTCCCTGCCTTTTCAATATTCTCTTTTGGAGTGGATACTGGTTTAGGTGTTTCCTTTGGGGCATTTTCTGGTTTAGGTGCATTTTTGTCTTCCATAATTTTAAAGTTTAGGCATTGTTATTTTGAATGTTATAATTTGATTTAAGAAAGTTACTCATATCATCTTTTGCTTTTTTTTTGATACTTTCGGCCACATTAAAAATTATTTCATCACTAAAATTTAATGTGTCTGTCAAGTTTTTTTTTATTTTAAAATAGCTAATAGAGGCATCGTTTTCATTGGTTATATTATAGTCCAAGTTATAAAATAACTGTTCTAATTCAATATTAGTATATTCAACTCTAAGCAGTTTTAAATTTATTTCTTTTACATACTTATTGTATGGTAAATATGACTTAATTGCTGCTAAGACTTGTGAACTCACTATTATACCGCTCCACAAAAAAGGAAATTGCTTCCATAGTGCCCATGCTCCAATACTTGTAGATGAAGCTATTGCCAAAATGATATTTATATTCCGTTCTCTTTTTTGAAACTTGTCCACTATATAAGTAAGTATAAAAGTCTTATACTGCGTATCACAAAGAAAAATCCAAATCTTATCTCTCATTTGATTGTAATGATAGTAAAAAAATAGAATATAATCAATTGGCAAGTTGATTCGTTAGTAACTTATTTTCGTGTTACTACTCTACAATAAACTTACCACTTGAAATAAGTGCGCCATTTTCAGTAAAAGTACTTATCGAATCGCTCAAGCTAACGAAATTATTAAGCTACTTTATACTGTTGATGGGCTTTTTGAACATTCAGAAAAAAGAAATGCCGCCAATATTGACAGCATTTCCCATGAAGGGTGGAAGATGGGGCTCGAACCCACGACCCTCGGTACCACAAACCGATGCTCTAACCAACTGAGCTACATCCACCATTTAAAAAACAGAGCGCAAAGATAACTTTTTTCTAAAATCAGGGAAAACTAAAAAATAATAATTGCATTTATTTTTGAGCTTGTTATTTCGAATACCTTTTACCTATC
>DATLTG010000063.1:0-3753 GCA_035533735.1 Bacteroidia bacterium | reverse complement strand
TCGTCATTCTTTTTTTTATAAAATTTTAAAACTTCTAAATAATACTCTAATGCATCATTTTCACTTCCTATTTTATGGTACGAATTTCCTAATTTTTGATAGCAAATAGCTCTATTTTCTTGATCTTCTAATTTAAGATAAATATCTAAGGCTTGAAAAGCCGCTGCAGCTGCTTGTTCATAATATTTTTCGGTGAAAAAAATATCACTTTTCAACAACAAACTTTCAGCAATACCTTCTCGATATTGTGCTTCATAAGCTAAGGCAAGTGCTTCATCCACAAGCGTTCCAGCTTCTGATGGATTTCCAGTTAACATTTTTTGCGCAGACTGAAGTAATCCGTGAATTTTACTTATTTCCTCTCCGTAAATTGTTTCCAATTTTTTTATTTATTTTTTCATTTAAAATAGGCTAACAATATTAGTCATTTTTAGCATTATTCAAAATGTTTAGGGTTTTTTTAATAAGAACATAAAAAGAAATTACATTTGTAAAATTAGCTGTGTTATGACTTACAAAAGATTAAACGATTGTGTATTAGATTTAGAGCGGAATCGCCACCTTGTTCGAATAAAAGAAGAAGTAAATCCGAATTTAGAAATGGCGGCTATTCACTTGCGTGTGCACGAAGCAAACGGTCCCGCTATTTTATTTGAAAACATAAAAGACTGTGAATTTACGGCAGTATCTAATCTTTTCGGTTCTATCGAACGGAGCAAATTTATTTTTCGTGATACTATTGAAGATGTAAAAAAAATGATTCAATTTCAGAATAATCCTTTACAATTCATAAAAAATCCTTCGCTTGCGCTGAAAGCATTAAAAGCATTTCCTCGAAAAAAAAATTTTTCTTTAGCTAAATTTATTGAAACAAGTATTGATAAAATCCCGCAAATAAAATGTTGGCAAAACGATGGCGGAGCCTTTATCACACTTCCTCAAGTTTACACCGAAGACATGGAACATCCCGGAATTATGAATTCTAATTTGGGAATGTATCGCATCCAACTTAGCGGAAACGATTATATTCCAAATAAAGAAATTGGTTTACATTATCAATTACATCGCGGCATTGGAATACATCAAACAAAATCAAATGCTGCCGGAAAACCACTTAAAGTAAGTATTTTTATTGGCGGTCCACCGGCTCATTCTTTGGCTGCTGTAATGCCTTTACCAGAAAATATCAGCGAACTTACTTTTGCTGGAGTGCTTGCCAACAGGAGATTTCAATACGCTTTAAAAGATAATTTTTTAATTTCTTGCGATGCCGATTTTGTGATTACGGGCGAAATTTTTCCGAACGAAAACAAGCCGGAAGGTCCGTTTGGAGACCATTTAGGTTATTATAGTTTAAAACATGATTTTCCTGTAATGCGCGTTCACAAAGTGTATCATCGCAAAAATGCCATTTATCCTTTTACTGTAGTTGGCAGACCGCCACAAGAAGATACCGCTTTTGGTACACTCATTCACGAAATAACCGGAAAAATTCTTCCGAAAGAAATTCCGGGATTAAAAGAAATAAATGCAGTTGATGCCGCAGGTGTTCATCCGCTTTTACTTGCAATTGGCAGTGAGCGTTACACACCTTATGTTTCGGAACGAAAACCACAAGAAATTTTAACTATTGCCAATCATATATTGGGTTTCGGACAAATGAGTTTGGCAAAATATTTATTTATTTGCGCGCAAGAAGACAATCCGAAATTAAGCACAAAAAACATTCCAGAATATTTTCAACATATCTTGGAAAGAGTTGATTTTACAAACGATTTACACTTCCATACGCACACCACAATCGACACATTGGATTACAGCGGAAGCAGTTTAAACAGCGGAAGTAAATTAATGATAGCTGCGGCAGGAAATAAAAGAAGAACACTTGGAACGAACATTGAAAAAATAATTTTTCAAACTTTCTTTTCTAACCCGAAATTAGTAATGCCTGGAATTATAGCTGTACAATGCGAAAAATTTGAAAGTGAAGAAAAAACGGCACAGCAAATTTTGCAATTAAATGCAGAAATGTTTCGCGAATTTCCCTTACTTATTTTGTGTGATGACAGCAATTTTGTGGCTCAAAACATCAATAATTTTTTGTGGGTAACATTTACGCGTAACAATCCTGCAAACGATGTATATGGAATCAATTCATTTACAGAAAACAAACATTGGGCTTGCAAAAGTTCACTAATTATTGATGCTCGTATAAAACCACATCATGCGCCAGTGCTTGAAAAAAATCCAGAAATAGAAAAACGAGTTGATAAATTAGGTGAAAAAGGTGGTTCTCTTTTTGGGATTATTTAATTGTACTTTCTCTGCTTACTTTTTTCGTTTTATTTACAGATTTAAGCATTTTAGAAAGACCTACATCTTCCATTTCTTCTGCTGTCATAGTGGCGGAAGAAATTCCAAGTTTTTTTAATAAGTCACTTACAAACTTAAATTCGCTTTCGCTTTTTGGGGTAACAACCATTGCTTTCATACAACAAAAATATAAAATAATTTGTCATCCTGCTAAAACGAATAAAATTAGATATTAGATTTAGACTTTAAAAAAATATTTTTTTTAAAGTCTTTGTTATTTGATGTTAAAAAGATTATTTTTATGTAGATTATTTTTTCAAAAAAGTATCAGCGCAAATTAAAAAACACTAGCAACGCTAATCAATAAAATGAAAGACGAAACAGAAGAAAATCCAGTCGATTTTATTGAAGAACGAGATGTTTTAGGACAGCAAATTCGAAAGATAAAAATTACCGAAAAAATCGAATCAAGTGATAACTCAAGCTTATCAAAATTTTTTAAAAGCTATTTTTTAATTGGAATTTCAATTGACGCAGGACTTTCTATTACCCAGACTGTCAGAATGCAAATTCTAAGATCTGGCTATGAAATGTTAGACATTTTAACTGCCTTAGCGACTATTTTATTTATAATTGTTTCCGCTGTATTTTTTTCTATCCTAAATAGAAAATATCCAAATAAAGGAGTTTGGGCATTATATATGATATCTACCTTTGCAATTTTAATATGTAGTTACATTCTCTCTCTTAGTGTGGATTTTATTATTTCAAAAATTTCATAAAATAACAATATCCATTATAAAGATGGATTCAATTAAATATATTTTCGGCTTTTAGCTAAATCAAAAACTCAAAAAATTTATACGTCTATCTTCGCATACTTAGCATTTTTCTCGATAAATTCTCTGCGTGGCGGAACTTCATCACCCATCAACATAGAAAAAATACGATCTGCTTCGGCAACGTTTTCAATAGTAACTTTACGTAGTGTACGGAATTCAGGATTTAAAGTAGTTTGCCATAATTGTTCGGCATTCATCTCTCCCAAACCTTTGTAGCGTTGAACGGCAACGGTGTTTTCTTTTCCTTCGCCACCAGCCAATTCTTTAATATTTTTGGCGCGTTCTTCTTCTGTCCAACAATAACGTTGCTCTTTCCCTTTTTTAACCAAATACAATGGAGGAGTAGCAATATATATATGTCCGAATTCAACCAACTCTTTCATGTGTCGGAAAAAGAAAGTTAAAATCAATGTAGTAATATGACTTCCATCCACATCGGCATCGCACATAATAATAATTTTATGATAGCGTAATTTCTCCATATTCAAAGCACGTTGATCTTCGGTTGTGCCTCTGAAAACACCCAATGCCGTAAAAATATTTTTTATCTCCTCGCTGTCATAAATCTTGTGTTCCATTGCTTTTTCCACATTCAAAA
>DATLTG010000062.1:0-5192 GCA_035533735.1 Bacteroidia bacterium | reverse complement strand
AACAAGGTATTTGAAAAACAAAGAAGGAAAATTCTGCGATATGTGTTCGGAAAAATAACTTTTCAGTAAGAAAGATTAAAATTTAAACGGACAAATTTTTTCGCAGATTATTTTTTTACAAATCAAAAAATAAAATCCTTTTTCATTCTCTTTTCAGAAATATTTTTTTGGAAAATAAAGCTAAAATCCTTTTTAATATTTGCACCTTTTTATATCACTATTTCGTGGAAATTTATGAGAACTGAACTTTCGGCTACCACAATCTGTCTATGAAGCACAAAAACCTGTCTATTACAAATGTGCTGTTATATGCTGGTATTTCGTCCGTCAATGTTTTAAATTATTGTCGAATATGTTTTTGGTTATTTGCTAATTTCTTTTAACTTTTGAAGTGGTGTCAATAAGCAGTTGCTCTTTAATTTCTGTCCCAAAAATGGAGTTAATTTTGCTACGTTCAATATGGTTAATTTCAAACATATACGAATGGTCAATAATCAAATGCTGTAAAACCATTGTGCATAAATGATTTTTGTCCATCGTGTCTTTTAACTCCTTAATTTGTTGAATAGGTAGTCCTGAATATATTAACTTAATACCAATGTCAATTAGTTGAACTGAATTTGTCGGATTGTCTTCTAAAATCTTTGCAAAAGTTAATTTTAATTCAACATCACTTACCGAACTTGAAATCCTTTTTGTTGTTCCAAAAGTTGCCATAAAACAAAGTTTAAATATGTAATCCTTCGTTTCTTCCTCGATTGATTTTTTGAGTGAGTATTTATCTTTGAAACTCTTACTGTTAAATACCCTTGTTAAATGCTCAACAATTTCCGTTTGATTATTTTGTAACAATTGAAGATAGTAGCCTAAAAAACGAAGCCCTAAATTATAAGTAGCATTTACAAGCTTTATTTTCAAATTTCCGTCCATATCTCCCCAATGTTTTTTAGCAATTTGTCCAAGTATGTCAATTGTTTTAAAAGTCATTGTAAGCCAAGCAAGAAAGTCAATTGTGGAAATATCATCCTCTAAACCAAAGTTATTGTAACTTGTTTTTTCGTTTTCATATTCTCGTTCGTATTGTTCAGTTTCTTCTTCTTCAATTAATTCCTCTTCCCTTTTTTTGTCAACATCAACTGCTTCTAAAACTTGCTTGGGTATATTTTCAACAAGTGTATTTATGCCCTTTATATCATCTGCAAGTTTAGCAGGTTCAACATTACTGAATATTGAATTTGCATTTTTAATTAGCTCCTCAATAATGAATTTGTCTTTAGAAAGATGGGTTATGAAAAGTATTATATTTGCATAATCGTCTCTAAAAATACGAATACTCATTTTGCTAATTATTCCTTTAACATTAGGGTCGTTATTTATATTGTCGGCTAAGTATTTTGCAACAAAAAAGTAAAAAACATATTTTTCTTTGACGTGGACTTTATGATTAATGCTTAACAAGCTTGCATCGTCAAAAGTTTGCATAATTTTTTCAACGCTATAAACGATATCGACTTTTTTGCAATAAAGTATATGAAAGTCTTTAAATTCTTGTATAGTTAATTCTTTTACTTGCTTGTCAAAAAGGTAGTAGCAGAAATAGGTTAAGTAGTTGTAAAATAAATTTATCTCTTTCTTGTTGGTAATAAATTTACTAAAGCACCTACTTATTAAATTCTCGTAATAAAAACCATGTATTGAATAATTTGGATTTGAAACTGTGTTGCCCTCCAATGCTTGTAACATTGAAAGAATGTAGAAAGGATAAACTGGAAAATAGTTTTTGCCAATTGCTGTTTTTATTTGAAGTAGGGCTTCATCTTCTTTTCTAAGTAGTTCGTTTTTATCAACATATTTTTCATCTACTTTTAAATTTTTCCATTTGTGAACCAACTCTTTTCTTAATACTGGTCCAAACTCTAAAATTAAGTATAATGTAAAGTTTTTGAACGGTTCATTGTAGTCTTTATCAATTGTCATTAATGGGCTACCTGTAATAATAATATTTGAAAATTTGCTTTCAATATTTCTAATTAAAGTATGCCAATATCTGTTTAATCCTTTTGCTGATTTATGAAAGTCGTCAATAATTATTAGAATTTTTTTGCAATCAATTTCAGAAAGTAAAAATGGGTACTCGTATTGATTTATAATATTTTTTTCGATAATTTTTTCAATAGTTTCAATTTTAATATTGTTGTTAATTTCTTCTCCTTTAATTATTACAGGTATTAGACTTTGATTAAAATACTTTTGAAAAACAAATTTACAACTTGCTGTCTTGCCAGCTAATTCATTGCCTAAAAGGATATACTTAATACCTTCTTCTTCTATTGCATCTGTTAATGAAGAAAGTTTTACAGTTTTATTTATGTTAGTTTTCTGATTGTTTTTAAGTTTTTGTAAATCGGGAGATATATAAATATCGTCAAAGTAAACCTTGTCAACATTACTATGGGCAAATGTTGCTTCCATATCGTTAAGGTACATTTTGAAAGAAGGTTTAATCTCAATCGCAATAGGTCTGGTTGTTTTCGCTACACCTATTGTTTCTTCTTTTTTTGTTTCTGTCTTTAAAAAGTCTTTGATATAACCAGTCAAATGCTCTCTTAATAACTTCTCAAATCTCTTTGCATTTTGGTATGTAAAATGGTATGCTCCAAGTCCTTCTATTTTTTTCTTAAATGATAATACTTTTTGAAAGTCGTCTAAGTTGGAATCCTGTGGTATTGATGTTCCATTGAAGTAAAACATTATTTGTATGTCCTTATTTTTTAAGTAGCGGTTATATGCTAATTCAAACTCTTCTTCTGTCCCTGAACCAGCACGTTTCGTGGGTGTTCCAAATTTTTTCCACATCAGTCCAATGAAAATTTGATAATCTCCTCCAATTTGTTTACTAATTACGTCTTGTCCGTCTTCTCCGATTGAGGGATAAGTATTATTTTCCCATTTCAAAAGGTAAAGATGAAATTCGTCTCGTGAACCTATTGTCCTATTAATTTCAGCTACTACTTCTTCAGCAAGTTTTCGTTCCTCGAAAGTGTCTTGGGGTGATGATAAAAATATTTTAAATTGTCTCATACTTTTTATTTTTCTTCTGTCGGTTAATGTTTGCCGTTTAAACTTGCATAAGGGTTGACTATTTCACAACAAATATTATGTCTGTCAGCGCAGTAAATGTTTGAGACTTAGCTTTAAAATTGAAACTTACTTTTAGCTCGTCAATTTTTTTAGTTCCAAAATTGTCCAAGTATGAAATAATTGTTGGCTCTAAAAGGTCAAGATTTCTTTTCAGTTTCCAAGAACTATTGAAGTCGTCAGTGTCAACAAGTACGAGGAATAGTCTATTTTCTGAACCAAATCTCATTTCACCTTGATGTTCGTATAGCCAAGTTGCAAGTATTTTCGGATTAACTTGAACTTCATTTAGAATTTCAAGTTTCTCATTCTTTAGAGTTCTCAATACACCATTGCAGAATTCATCGTTTCGGTCTTTCATCTTTTCAGCTATTTCATAAAAGACGTCAGCAGGTTTTGCCTTTTTATCAAATATAATTTTCGCTTCTTCGGCTTTCTTTTTCAGGAAAGTCAACTCAACTGGATAGCCTTTTTCCTTGCGTTTGTTTTTGATGAATTCAGCAGGCAGATAAGTTACTTTTAAATCAAAAGGAACATTGTTAATGAAAAAATCAACGCTTTTGATTTGACCAACTGTTGGTAACACTGTTGAATGGGATTTGAAAATATGTTCGATTAAAATACTGCTCCAATGATTATACCAACTGTTTAGAACATAACCTTGAACGGCAACATTTATTTCGGTTTCAAACTTTGAAATAAGCGTGTCGTAAGATTTATGAATCTTCACATAATGTCTCACTAAATATTTGTCAAGTGAATTTTGATAATCACCACCCCAGTCGAAATTTTTTAGTTTATAAAGCTCGGAAACCAATTGAACAGAATCAAGTTTGGCAACCTGTTTTCCATTTTCTTTTTTGATGTATTCGTCTAAGATTTTATTGGAATTAGTAGGGTCTTTAGAAAGCAGGCCAAATAGTTCAACAAATTGTTTGGCTAAAGCTGTTTCCTTTAATTTGATGCCATTACCTTTAATGAATTCCGCAATGAGTTCTTTGCGAACAATTGATTTTGTTTTGAGCCACAATAAACCAATAGCATCATTACTAAACTCTTCAAGTTTTTCGCTTTCGTGTAATTTTTTCCAGTAGTTAAAGTCCTTCATTTATTATTTCTTGATGTTGATTGCTTGATACAAAATATTTCTTCTTTGGTTTGCAGACAAACAATATTTCTTGACTGCCTGCAACGCTTCCTTTACCGCCTCTACCGTTATGATAGGTTTTCGTTTCAATCATAACATCTCTGTATTTTGAAATTAGTTTTTCAAATTCTTCAATTTCTGGATAGCTCCGATTGTTGTAACTGATTAACCAATTTGGTATTTTTTCTGAAAGCTCAAAAAGTTTTTCAAACGAGTTTATAACGTCTCGCTTCTTATCAAAGCCACTCACTCGTTGCGGTTCATATCGTTTTATGCCGTTTATAAATTCTTTGTCTTTCCAGTATTCGGTGTATGTTTCAAGTAAATGATAAAACCCTTGATAGTCTGCGTGACTGTCGCAATAAGGTGGGTCGAAATATGCTAAGTCAACATTTTTTATTGTCGGCAACAACTCTAAAATATTTTTATTAAAACTTTGATTGTCTTGTTTGTTGTCGAAAACTGCGTTATTGTATTTCGGAAGTATTTCTTCAAATATTTCTTTAATTGGTCTAACTAAACTTCGATTACGCTTTATTCTTTCGGGATCGCTTGCATAAATCAAAGCTTGCGTATGACCAAAATGTCCCATCGTGATTTTTCTTGTCATACTGCGGTTAATTGCCGATAAAGCAATTGCTTGCTTTATCGGATTTTCAAGCAAAGTAATATTTGCTCTGAAATTGTCTAAAAACTCTGCTTCTTTTTTTTCAAAAAACACATTTGTAAATGTGTTTTCCATTAGTTCAAAGTTACTTTTATTTTTTGCTGATTGAAAAAGAATTTTTAAATCTTTATTAGTCAGTTTAGTGTCTTTGTTTTCAATTAAGGCTAAACCTATTTGATTATTGAAATTCAAAAAATCATTTGTAATTGTCTTGTATCCAATTTGCTTGAATAGGAAAGC